>JAZKGK010000263.1:0-26082 GCA_040385915.1 Bacteroidota bacterium | reverse complement strand
TATTTGGCATTCGTCAGATTGGCTACTTTGACATATGGATTGCCCTGATTGATTAGTTACGTGATTTAGTAAGAATACCAGGATTTTAACAATCTTCAAAATAGTCTTGCTGTCGCTTTATTGGGCAGGACAGCATAAATGACCTTAAATTCTTACTGGGAATTATCAATATAATTGCTCCTTTGTTGCGATACTTTAAAGCATATTTGTTGTTTGTTGAAAGGATTATAAAATTCAACTTTTTTCTTCTAAAATTGAGGAAAAACAACTGATTCCTAGCCTTTAGCTTCAAAAGGGTGTCTGTGGCAACCACCAGATAAAATTTAATACCCACCTATGCCTATGAAATATTTCAACTATACCGTTACCGATTTTATAATGGATGAACATTTTCAGCAATGGATAAAAAGTCCAGATGCTGAGAGTAATGTATTCTGGGAGAACTGGCTTACTCAGCATCCTGAGAAAAAAGAACAAGTAGAACAAGCGCGGCTCCTCCTCCTTTCGCTTGACTTTGAGAAAACACTGGTCGCTCAAATTAACCAGGCCAAGATGTGGGAGAAAATTAAAGTTGGCATGCAAGAGCAAGTACCCGAGCCTGGAGCAGCCATTTTGCCTTCCACAGCCGGAACATCGTTTTTCTCCCAATGGCGTAAACTGGCTGCTGTTCTTGTGGGCTTGGCAGTAATGAGCGCCCTGGCCTATTTTTTCCTTTCCCTAAGCAATACTGTTCGTTATACTACAGCCTACGGCGACCGAGAGGTTGTGCAACTGCCTGATGGCTCTGTGGTTACACTCAATGGCCATTCTACCCTGAAGTACAATACCCAATCCTGGGAAATCTCTAACGTACGGGAAGTATGGTTGGAAGGAGAAGCGTTTTTCAGCATCGTAAAAAAGCCTGTAGCGGATAAACGCCAGCAACAGCCTTCCTCCAGCCGATTTATTGTACACGTTCGCGACCTGAATATTGAAGTATTGGGTACCGAGTTCGATGTCAGAAACCGCCGGGGTAATACCAGTGTGGTGCTGAATTCCGGTAAAGTAAGTCTGCGGCGCAACCGGATGGACGGGGAAGCCGATGTCGTGATGCAACCAACTGATCGGGTAGATTATTCGGAAACCAGTAAGGCATTGGTTAAGCAGCGAGTGAATCCAGAACACTATTCTTCTTGGGTAAACAAAAAGTTGATTTTTAACGAAACTCCCCTCTCTGACATCGCCCAGGTATTGGAAGATAACTATGGCCTGGAAGTGCAGTTTGAGGACGCAGCCTTGGCTTCCCGGAAGTTTACCGGTTCTGTGTCTACCGATAATATTGACCTGCTGCTAACTGCCATTGGCGTATCGTTCAATGTGTCTATTGTACAGGAGGGTAAACAAATTAGCATACAAAACAAACAATAATCTATACTCTGATTAATAAACTAATCCCAACTAAATCTATTCCTAACAGCTAACATTATGAGGAAACTTACTATTATGAACCGCAAATTATGGCTATTGACCATGGTTTGTTTTGTTACACTTCGAGCCTATCCGCAAGACCTTGCTTCGCTTATTCCGAACGGGGAAAAAGTAGAGACAGCGGCGGAGGAGCAAGAAAAAAGAACCAAACCCCTAAAGAAATTATTGACCGAGTTGCAAGCGCGTTTTCAGGTGAGCTTTAATTATGATAGCGAACTGATCCGCCATACCATTGTTGAAAACAAAGAAGTAACGGGGGAGCTGGAATCCTTTCTGAATGGGCTATTAGAGCAAAAAGAATTGAAATGCAAGAAGATCGCTGCGAAGACCTACGTGATCTACCCAAAGCAGGAAGCGCCAGAGTCAAAAAAGCGCTCTTCTAACGAAGGCAATGCACTTACTTTGGTAAGTAGCAACGACCAGCCAACCACGCTGTCGGGTGCCTCTGAAGCTGCTCCAGAGCAAGCCGCCGCTAGCGTGAAGGCAATAATAGTTAAAGGACAGGTAACAGACGAGAAGAACGAAATATTGCCT
This sequence comes from Bacteroidota bacterium, assembly GCA_040385915.1. GTDB lineage: Bacteria > Bacteroidota > Bacteroidia > Cytophagales > ES-bin-26 > ES-bin-26. The sequence continues at coordinate 24,081 of JAZKGK010000263.1, read as the reverse complement.
GGCGTTGGTGTTGTACTCAAAGGTACTGTCATTGGTACTAGCACCGATGCCAATGGTAACTACTCGATCTCATTAATGGAAGGGACAGGCGTACTGGTGTTCTCCTATATTGGATATATCTCACAGGAAATAAGCATCAATAACCGGACAACTATTGATGTCACCCTGCTTTCTGACACCAAAACGTTGAATGAGCTAGTGGTGGTGGGCTATCAAGCACAAAAACGCAGCGACATCGTCGGAGCGGTTACCGTGGTAGATACCAAGGAAATGAAAAAAACGCAGGCAGCCAGCGTGGGCGAGTTGCTCCAAGGCCGGGCTACTGGCGTAACAGTAACTTCCAGTGGTGCTCCCGGCCAGACTTCATCCGTGAAAATTCGGGGTACCAACTCTATCAATGGACAAGACAGTCCTTTGTATGTAATTGATGGAATGTTCATTAACGATTCTAATCCGGACTTTAATCCCAATGATGTAGAATCACTTCAGGTACTGAAAGATGCTGCAGCTACGGCTTTGTACGGTTCACGCGGAATGAATGGAGTAATTATTATTACCACCAAACGCGGAAAATCAGGCGTGCCTAAAATTGACTATTCTACTTACGTAGGGGTGCAGAATATCGCCAAGCGATTGCCTTTGATGAACGCTGCCCAATATCGGATAGTGAATAATTTAGCTTATACCAATAACGGAGAAACACCGCAGGAACTCACGCCAGGAGTAGATACTGACTGGCAGAGTGCGATGTTTAAGCAAGGACTTATGACAGATCATAACCTGACCTTGTCAGGAGGTAGCGAAAATGCTAATTACATGGTATCAGGTAACTACTTCTACCAAGATGGAACGATTATCGGCCCTTCTTTCAAGCGGTATCAATTGCGGATGAATACCGAAATAAGAAAAGGTATTTTCAAAATTGGCGAGAACATTATGTTGTCTCGTAATAATACAGTTAAAGTCACTGGCAATCCATTTGTACATATCCAACGGATGTTGCCGACTATTCCAGTGTACGATCCAACTACGGTAAGTGGATACGGATACGGCGCTAGTGCCACCCTCAACAACACCTTTGGAAGTAATCCGGTGGCTTTGCAACAACACTACTCCAATGAATCGAATAGCTCAAAGGTGTTTGGTTCAGTCTATGTAGAAGCAGCATTGACCAGCTACCTTAGCTATAAACTTAACATGGGTTTAGATTACTCGCAGTACCATGACAAATACTATGAGCGCATTGGACGAATCAGCCAGAATGCCCCTGATGCTGGGCCGGCATTTGTCAATGATAATAATGGTGAATACTTTAATACACTGATTGAAAATACGCTGAGTTTTAATAAAACATTCGGCAAACATGCTGTTTCTGCTTTTGTTGGTTATACCCAGCAAAAAGACACTTACAAATACGTGAATGCTCATACAGAAGGAATTAACGGGGAGTTTTGGCAGCAAGACTATGGTACTTCTAGCCCCCAAACCCAGGGACGCCTATCGGTGAGAGGGTTGGCTTCTATACTGGGAAGTTTCAACTATACCTTTAACGACAAGTATTTGCTTCAGATTAATGCCCGGCGTGATGGCTCTTCTGTGTTCAGAGAAGGAAATCATTATGGTACGTTCCCTTCCGCTTCCATTGGCTGGCGGGTGAGCAAAGAAAAGTTTATGGAGAATGTCTCCTTTATTACTGACCTGAAATTAAGGGCCAGTTATGGACAGGTTGGCAGTCAGGCTATTAGCCCTTATCGCATCAATCCTGCCATCGATTATAACCTGAATTATGTATTAGGCAACAACGTTGTAGGCGGTGGTATAAATCGCCAATTGGTCAATTCCGATATTAGATGGGAGAAAAAGACCACAACTAATGTTGGTTTCGATTTGGGTTTACTTGGCAATCGTATCCTGTTAAGTGCGGATTACTTTGTTGCGCGTACCAAAGATTTGCTGATTGAAGTGCCCATTCCCTGGACTGCTGGTAATACTGGTGCTGACCCTATCGATAACCTGGCTTCTATCCAGAACAAGGGCATTGAAGTAGCTTTAACTTACCAGGAAACCAAAGGCAAGTTGAAATATAATATAACAGGTAACATTACTGCGGTACGAAATAAGGTTTTGGGTTTAGTCCAGGCAAGCGGCAATCAGCCATTATATGGCTGGCAGCAGGTTGTTAGACTGGCCGTAGGGGAGCCTATTTCTTTCTATGTTTTGAAAACCGATGGTATCTTCCAGAATCCGACTGAAGTGGATAATTCTTCTCAAAAGGGCCAATCGCCTGGGGATATCCGCTTTGTGGATACCCACAAGGATGGCATAATCAATTTTGATGATCGTCAGAATGTAGGTACGCCTTTTCCAAAGTTTGAATATGGCTTAAACCTGTCGGCGTCTTATAGTAACTTCGATTTCCTCGTTTTCTTTGCCGGTGTTTCAGGCAACAAAATCTTTAACGAAGGTCTTTTCTGGACGAGCCGTTACGATGACAATGGTGCCTATCGGACGGACGATAATTATTGGACTGTAGAAGGCTCCTCTAATACGGCACCCAGACCCAGACACGGCGATCCAACCAAAAACCCGGTATATCAATCAGACCGTTGGATTGAAGATGGCTCTTACTTGCGCCTGAAAACGTTGCAAGTAGGTTATACCTTCCCCACAGCTTTTTTGAACAAACTAAAAGGAATTGCTAACCTTCGGATTTATGCCAGTGCGCAAAATTTATTTACCCTAACCAAGTACAGAGGCTACAATCCTGAAGTGACTGGCGCTAATATTAACACCCAAAATTCGGGGAATAACAGTGGTAGTAATCAAAGCTTAAACCGTGGAGTTGACAATGGCAATTATCCGGTTTCGCGCTTGGTTAGCTTTGGCTTACAAGTGGGTTTCTAAAGGATAACTACGTGGAAGAAGTACATTCAAACAAACACAAAAAATGAAAACATATAAAATACTGTTGTCCCTTTTATTGACTTTCGGAATCATAACCGGTTGCGAAAAGGAGAAAGACCTTCTCAATCAAACAAATCCCAACTCATCCGTTCCTGAGAGTTTCTGGAAGAATGAAAAGGATGCAATTAGTGCGCTTAATGCAGCCTATTCTAATATTCAAACGCCGGGAATTACTCGTTGGGAGTTGTTTCAATACGATATGCGTTCGGACGAAGGATATAGCCAAAGCCCTTGGACTGATTTAGGAAATGTTGGTAAATTTATTTTCAATGATTATAACATTGCCTTTATTCAGGATATATGGCGGGAGTGCTATCGGGGTATTTTCCGAGCTAATCAGATATTAAAGTACGTGCCAGATATTGCAATGGATCCCGTTTTGAAAAAACGCATATTGGCTGAAGCTACATTTATTCGTGGTCACCTCTATTTCAAATTGGTTACGCTTTGGGGACGCGTGCCATTGGTAACCGAGATTAAGGCACCTAACGACCGGCCCAAACAAGGTACTATTGAACAGGGTTGGGCACAGGTTATTGCTGACTTCTCAGCAGCCAAAGCCGATTTACCGCTGCAATATACGGGTAATGACGTTGGCCGGGCTACCAAGGGAGCAGCCATGGCTTACTTAGGAAAAGCTTATTTGCAACAGCATAAATACACCGAAGCCGCAGCTCAATTCAAGGAAATTATTGACTTGGTTCCGGCGCGTTATGATTTGATACCCAACTTCAAGGATAACTTTACGGAGGATTTTGAGAACAACCAAGAGTCTATATTCGAAATACAATACATAAGCCAAAATAAAAGCGGTACACCTAGCTATGACATAGCGGGTGGTAGTGGTAGCGAATCCAGTGAAAGAGCACAGTTTTTTGGTGTACGAAATGTAGGCTGGTGCGATGGCCAAGTAACCAAGAAGTTGTACAATGAATTTATGAAAGAAAAAGACAAAGATAATAAAGTAGATCCTCGTTTGGGCTATACGATGTTCTACGATCATCCTGGCGAACTGATGTATGGTAAACCTTATGGCCACGCTGATCGCCCATTCGGCCCCAACGATCGCTTCTGGAAAAAGTATACCAATTATTGGAAAGACACCGATAGCTATTTCTCTGGTATCAATGATCGACGCATTCGATTGGCTGACGTTTACCTAATGTATGCGGAGTGTTTGAACGAATTAGGTCAAACGCCCCAGGCCATTCCCTTTGCCAATAAAGTGCGTGCTCGATCTAATATGAAGGATTTGGAATTGGATATGAACCAGTCTGCTTTCCGGGAACAGCTTCGCCATGATCGAATTGTGGAGCTTGCTGGCGAAAGCGTGCGGTTTCTGGATATGATGCGATACGGAATTTTGGGGCCGGAACTAGCGGGAACAGATCCTGGCAATACACCTGCAAATGAGTCGGACTACGATACTGAATTTAAATACTTTGTGAAAAACAAATCAGAATATTTGCCCATTCCTCTCTATGAGCTCGATGCTAACAAAGAACTAAAACAGAACCTAGGCTGGTAAATCCATCTGTGTTCTGTATATGCACCAAATCCCACAGGTTTCCATACGCTGTGGGATTTGGCGTTTTTGCCCCAGCCGTCTTATAAAAAGAAGAAATAGCGTATTATTGGCAAAGGAAAAGAAACCTGGATTCATGGAAAACAATGTTTTCAACAACTTAGTCAAGTAATGAAAAACGATTGGACTCCTGTGCATAGTCGGAAATTAGCCAATCGCCTAATGGCTGACTGCCTGGCGGTGCTATCCATACTTTTATGGATAATAGTTGCTGGATCTTCGTCGGCCTGGGCACAAACTGGGCAGCAAGCCTTAGCTCCTGGACACGTATCGTATTACCCGCGCGTCATTCGGCTGCAAAACGATAACCTGAGTCCCAAGCGCCTGATCGCCAGCTTCGACCAGGGAAACACTGGCCTGATTTACGAAAGCCTCGACAACGGAATCACTTGGAGTGCCAACCCGGTGGGAAGTATCAAGGAGACTGCTGGGCCTTTTAACTGTTGCAGCGGCTTGTATGAAGTGCCTCAACCAATGGGCTCTACTGTGGCTGGCACCCTTTTCTGGGCTACTTCCCTGGGCACCGACCAGGCGAATCGCACAGCCAGTTCCATCCGAATTTATAAAAGCACTGACAAAGGCCGCAACTGGAGTTATTTTTCTACGCCAGTCTCCGGCAATACGGGTCTTTGGGAACCGGAGTTCATAGTCGATAGCTTGGGTCGGTTGGTGATGTATTTCTCTAGTGAGGAATATAAAAGCAGCGGATACAATCAGTTGCTCGCTCACCGAATTTCGACTGATGGAGGGCTGACTTGGGGCACTGATGTGATTGATGTAGGAGTAAATGATGGCCTGAAGCGCCCAGGTATGGCTGTCGTCAGGAAGTTGCCCGATGGCACCTATTTCATGACCTACGAGATTTGTGGCCTTGGCTGCGACGTCTATTTCCGTACATCGCCCAATGGCTACGCGTGGGGCGATGCCAGCCAGTTGGGTACACGCATCGTATCTACTGACAGCCACCATTTTGCACACGCACCCAACATGGCTTGGGCCAACGATGGTTCTCTCAAAGGAAAGCTGTTGGTGGTTGGACAAACCTTGCTCAATACGGCTGATAACTCGTTTGCAGCGGAGAAGGGTCGGGTTATTATGGTCAATGCCAATGGTGGCGCAGGTGCCTGGACTGAAATGGCTGCCCCGGTAGAGTCGCCTAACATCGGCGATAATCCTTGCCCAAACTATAGTTCGCCCCTTTTACCTTCCGTCGATGGGACGCAAGTGCTCGAAATAGCCCTGGATTTTTGGAATGGCCGTTGTCAGGCTTACTTCCAAACGGGTTCTATCAGTGCGCCTGTCAAAACTATATTTTCGCCGGTAAATATACCTTCTGGCTTTTATCGGCTATTGTCTAAAAACAGCGCCAAAGCCTTGGCTGCTGTCAATTGCTTTTCTGCTGGCGCCATCATTCAGCAAGAGGATTTTAGTGGTAGCAGTTGTCAGGTTTGGCAATTGGATGCCCTTGGCGATGGCTATTACCACATCACTTCTTCTAACAGTGGCTTGGCTATGGAGGTGAAAGGTTGTGCAAACAACTTGGGAGGAACTGTACAACTAGGCACATCCAACACGAGCGATTGCCAAAAATGGCGGCTCGAAGAAAGCGGTGGCGGCTATTACCGGCTCGTGTCCAAAAACAGCGGATTGGTACTGGATGTAAATGCTTGCTCTCGTATCAGCGGAGCCAAAGTGCAGCAGTGGGAATGGGTGGGCGGCGATTGCCAGCGATGGAAACTCGAACCCTGGGAGCAAATTCCTCTGGCTGTAGAAGAATTTATTACCGACCGGCTCCTGATCCATTCCAGCCCCGATAGTAACCGTCTCACCGTGCGCGGTCCTTTTTCCGCTCTCTCAGATGTAAAGGTGGTGCTTACCGATATTTTGTCCAGACCCTTGATCACTAAAATGCAGTCAATAAGCTATGATTCTACTCAACTAGAGATCGATAGCCGGCACCTGGATTCAGGTATATATATCCTGCAATTACAGCAAGGCAAGCGCCATTGGGTACAAAAGGTAGTGATCCGAAAATAGGTAGGTGCAATAGCCTAATGAGTAAATTTGTAGATTTGCCGCTAGTAAGTAAAATATCCAGCAACCCTTTTTAATTATAGTTTACTACATATGAAAAAACATTTTCCTCTACTTTGTTTGTTATGGTTAGCCTCAGTAATCGTTGGCTGCCGAACCAATACTGCTACCCCAACAGCAGTGCCGCCTACCCCTGTAGTAAGTACTACCACCTTCACCAATCCTTTGATGAACAGCGGAGCCGATCCATGGGTGATAAAAAAGGATGGCGTTTATTACTACTGCCATACCTTGGGCGATAAGATTGGCCTTTGGAAAACTACGGCTATGAGCCAATTGGGCAAAGCAACATCCAAGGTAGTCTGGTTGCCACCGACTACCGGAGGCAATTCTCACAATCTCTGGGCACCCGAACTCCATTTTATCGACGGCAAGTGGTACATCTACTATACGGCTGGCTCGAGTCCCGATCTGGGTACCCAACGTACCTGGGTGCTTGAGAATGCTTCTGCTGATCCATTGACAGGAACCTGGACGGATAAAGGCCAGATTTTCCTGCCAACAGCTAATTATTGGGCGATTGACGGAACCATCTTGCAACTCAACAATGCCAATTATTTTATCTGGTCAGGCTACGTCAAACCCTCCGACATAACCCAGCGGATTTATATCGCCAAAATGAGCAATCCCTGGACATTAGCTGACAAAAGAGCCCAGCTTTCCTATCCACAGTACAGTTGGGAAACCATAGGCGATCCGCAACCGGATGTCAATGAAGGGCCGGAAATCTTGAAGAAAAATGGAAAGGTATTCCTGGTGTACTCCGCCAGTGGCTGTTGGACAGATGATTACGCCCTGGGCATGCTTACTATGTCCGACTCTAGCGATCCAATGGATTCTACTGCCTGGAAAAAGTCATCCTTGCCAGTGTTTTCCAAATCTTCAGGCGCTTATGGACCAGGCCACAATGGCTTCTTCCAATCGCCCGATGGTACCGAAGACTGGATTATTTACCACGCCAACCCTCAAGCCGGACAGGGTTGCGGCGGCGCCCGTTCGCCCCGGATACAGAAATTTGCCTGGAATGCCGATGGCACGCCCAATTTCGGTCAACCTATTGCTACGAGCATTCCCATCGCAAAACCATCAGGCGAATAGGGTAGTGGTTTGTCACCTTCGTTGTTACAGTGGTGCCACGACTATCACCGTTATCACTAGGGTCCTCGCTAGAGTCCTCGATAGAGTCGTGTCACCACTATCGTCTCCAAGGATGAAGGTGACAAACCAGCAGAGCCAATGTTAAAACCTTCTAAAGCCAAATTTGTAAAAAATTTAACCCACGCTTTTAGCGCATAGCAATGAATTAAGTAGATTTGCACTTGGATTTTCACATTTACCCATCTAAATATATGTCAGAACTTCGTTGGAATCCTTTGCTGAAAACTTATACTATGGTTGCGTCTAATAGACAGGGGCGGCCACAAATGCCTAAAGATTGGTGCCCTTTCTGCCCCGGTTCAGGCAAAGTACCTGATCAATTTGACGTTTTTCCGTATGCCAACGACTTTCCAGCCTTGTCATCCAACCCGCCTAAGCCTGATCTGGAAAGTGAAGCCATGTACCAGGTTACTGAAAGTTATGGTGCTTGTGAGGTAATTCTGTTTTCGCCCGACCACTACGCCACCTTATATAAACTTACCCTCGACCATCTGGTCAAACTCATTACCCTCTGGGCGGATCGCTTCGCTCTCTATGCCGCCGACCCCAAGGTGAAATACATTTTTGAGTTCGAAAACCGGGGAGCAGAAGTGGGCGTAACCATGCCTCACCCGCACGGACAATTGTATGCGTATCCTTTTGTGCCGCAAAAGCTACAGGTGGAATTAGATAGTTGCCGCGAATATTACCAAAAACACGGCACCGACTTGCTAGGCGACATGAACCAGCAGGAACTGACTTTCGGAAAACGGTTGATTATGCAAAATGAGCATTTTCTGTGCTATCTGCCCTTTTTTACTGACTATCCTTATGGTGCATTTATTGTCAGCCGCACGCTGGTGGGTAATTTTACTGAATTCAATGAAGCACAGAAAAGGGATTTGGCCGAGATGCTCCACGACATTACCGGTGCTTTTGATGCTTTGTTCGACCGGCCTTTTCCTTATATGATGTGTATTCACCAAACGCCAGTTAACAGCGAAGACTACCAAGAGAGCGCGCTGTACTTCCGTTTCCACATAGAGTTTTACCCGCCCCTGCGCGATGCTAGCCGGATTAAATACTACGCTGGTTCAGAAATGGGCGCTTGGGCTGCTGCCAACACCCGAGCCGTGGAAGAAACCGCCGATGAATTACGGCAGGCTTTGGAGAAATTCAAACTGACTACATTAGTCAATAGCTAATACCCAGGAGCTTCCTTAACCATTAGTTTCTTAACTGTTTTATGAATATTAAAGATTTAAAAACTGCTTTTTTTCAACGCTACGGCCAGGGTGATGCGTCAATTTCTGGCGAGTTGCATACTTTTTTCGCTCCAGGCCGCGTAAACCTGATTGGCGAACACATCGATTATAACGGCGGATTTGTTTTCCCGGCTGCCCTTACCATTGGTATTACGGCCATCGCCCGTCGCCGCCAAGACAACACCATTCGGTTATATTCGCTCAATACTGAGCAGGAAGTGCTTGTGGATACCTTGGGGGAAATGAATTTTGAGGAGAAAGATGGCTGGGGTAACTATCCCAAAGGTGTTTTTCAATTCCTGAGCCGAGAAGGCTACGAGTTAGGTGGTTACGATATCATGTATTGGGGCGACTTGCCCGATGGAGCCGGACTTTCGTCTTCGGCTGCTATTGAGGTGTTGACTACTTTTATGATGCTAACGCTGGAATCGGAGAAAACACCAGTCTTGGCTTCTACTGCCAAAGGAGGGGAGCCGATTGATCGGGTCTGGTTATCGAAGTTTTGCCAGCAAGTAGAAAACCGTTACATCGGGGTTAATTCGGGTATTATGGATCAGTTTTGCGTCGCTTTGGGCAAAAAGGATCACGCTATCCTGCTCAATACTGATACACTGGCCTATGAGTATGTACCTTTCCAATTGAAAGGGTATAGCCTGGTGATTATGAATACCAACCACCGCCGCGAACTGGCCGACTCCAAATACAATGAACGTCGGGCTGAATGCGACCAGGCATTGGCCATTCTTAATGATAAATACCAGTACCGCGATTTGTGTTCGGCCTCGTTAGAAGCCGTGGAAGAATTGATACAGGACGAAACACTTCGCAAACGCGCTATCCACGTCATTACCGAAAACCAACGGGTGATTCAGGCGATAGACGTATTGAAGCAAGGCGACCTGGTTGCCTTTGGTCAGTTGCTCAACCAGTCTCATCACTCCTTGCAGGAAGATTATGCCGTGACAGGCACGCCGCTGGATGCTTTAGCGCACGCTTCCCAACAGCAACCCGGCTGCCTGGGTGCCCGCATGACAGGGGCAGGTTTTGGCGGTTGTGCCATTGCCTTGGTCAAAAATGAAAATGTTGAGGCTTTCAAGAAAAACGTAAGCGCCATCTACTCCGAAAAAACCGGTCTGAAAGCTGACTTCTATCCCAGCCAAATTGGTGAAGGAGTGTATCAATCAGAGACGTTTGAAAGGCAGGCTTAACTAGGTTTAAGAGATCTTCTTTCATCCAGCCGTTTGTCATCCTACATATAGTAAAGGAGTAAGTAGTACGCTACCTGATTTCTTTACTGTATTTAGGATGACATTTTTTTTGCTAATGGCTAATAACTGACAGCTAAAAACCTACCTTATTGCAACAGTATATTCCTGCGTTTGCCCATATAGTCAAATACCACGGCTGAAGTAGCTCCTTTGGGTATTCTCCAAAGCCTGGAAGACTGGGATAAGTAAGTGGAGCCATAGTAGAACTCCTGGCGGCGTTTTTTTCCATGGACTATACACTCGGCGTAGGCATCCAGTGGAGCTAAAGGAATAACCTTGGTGAAGGCTGATGACCTTGGTAGGAAAGCCTTTAACTGACCCGAATTGATGGCTGATAAAACCAACGGTTGTCCACTCGCTAAGGTTAATTCGGCCATTCCTTTGGCATCTCCCTCAACCAAAAAGCCACTTTGGGAAGCACTTATCGGCATAAAACCGCCTTTGCCATTTCCCTTCAAATGCAGCCCAATCAAGGCATCATACTGTCCGGTTTGTACTTCGGTAGCATACGAATTCCCTGTAATAAGTAAATCGAGGTTGCCATCGCCATCGTAATCCTGGGCTACCATACCGAAAACCGGAGCCAATTGTGCCTGCGTAGGAAGAGGAATTATCTTGAATTTACCTTTTCCCAGGTTTTCAAGATAACTGCTCTGGAAGTATTCTGCCCTTACCACAAACGCCTTTTTCCTTTCCTCGTCCGATAAAAGGTCTTCGGCCTTCGTTACGGCATAATCAGCATAGCGGGGGAATTTTTTACGCATACTTACCATCTGGTCAGTAATCATGTCGCGTGGATGGGTGGGGTAGGAGGCTCTGGTACCATCCTCGCCCGGCAGGAAGTAGCAGAGGATGGGATCTACCGTTCCGTTTTTATCGTAGTCGGCAGCGTACACACACACCGGTTCCTGCGCCGATGCTTTGTATTTGGTGTTCAGTCCCAGGTTTCCCGCCACGTAATCTACATCACCATCATTGTCGAAATCACCCGCAGTGAGGCTGTTCCACCACCCGGACGTATGCTCCAGTCCGGTAGCGGAGGTCACATTTTCCAGGCGGCGTTGACCCTTGGCATCTGTCCTGTTTTTGAAAAAGGTAAGTGGCATCCATTCACCCACTATCATCAAATCCACCTGTCCATCGGCATCAAAGTCGGTCCATAGGGCAGACGTAACCATTCCCACGTTTTTCAACTCTGGATTCATTTCACTGGTCACGTCCTTGAATTTTCCCTGGTCGTTCCTCAGTATAAAGCTTTGGGGTGTATACGGATACGCGCCAGGGACTACCCGTCCGCCTACGAACAGATCCAGGTCGCCATCCCGATCGAAGTCGGCGGCTGTAACGCAAGAACCGCTAACGGGCATTGTTGGTAGGGCAAGGCTGTCTTTTTTGAAATTGCCTTTGCCATCATTGCGGTACAATCGATCCTGCAAATGGTCAGCCCCTCGTATTTCGCTTCCTCCACTGACCACGTATAAATCCAGGTCCTTATCCTGATCGGCATCAAATAGCAAGGCACCCAAGTCTTCCGCCTGTTTGCCTTCCTGGTCAATGGTGCGGGGGGTGAAAGATGGCTTGTCGGGTTTGGCTGGGGTTTGTAAAAATAATTTCCCGGCAAAGCCACTGGCTCCACCCACGAAGAAATCTTCCAGGCCATCGCCATTTACATCACCCACGGCCAGACCTGGGCCATTTTGTGAATATTTATGCGGCAGCAAAGGTTGTTCTTTAAAGTCGATGTAATCATTTTCCTGGTGCGTGTAATGGATACCCATTTGGCCGGAAACTTCGCTAAACCAGGGGCTTGGTTTCGGAGCAATAGGGGAGGGCTTCCTTCCGGCATTTCGATAATCTAGCGCGAGCAACTGATCGGCTTTTACTCCGCGCAACAGTTGGTATTTGCCATCAGGCCAGGTGATTTCTAAGGAATCTATTGTGTTTGCCGCACCTAGGCCAAAGTGAATCGTGCTTTCTACCGTCGACTGAAAGCCTCGGTAAATGGCCTGTTCGTGTACCTGCACCTGGTGCTGATAGCTAAGCCGTACTTTGCTACCCAAGCCTTGTAGATTGAGCGATGACCCTTTCAGTTGAAGCCGCAGAAAATGAGTGCGGTTGTCCGTGACCTTATCCGTTTTGTCTGGCTGGTCGGTGGCGTGGTTTTGGTAAATGTCGGCTACGTCATTGATGTTGTTGATAATCAAGTCAAGATCGCCGTCATTGTCCAGGTCAGCGAAAGCGGCTCCGTTAGAGAAAGTAGGCAAGGAAAGCCCCCACGCTTCGGATTGATCGCTGAAGGTGAGGTCGCCGTTGTTGAGGTAACCATTGTTTTGATAAAGATAGTTATGCACTTTCGCGCCTGGCAGGTCTTTGGCAATGGCTCGTTGCTTGGCTTTCACTAAGTCGCGGGTGCCAAACTGTGATTGTTGGGATTGGTAGGTTGCATAATCTAAATCGGTAATGTCTTTGGTATAGCCGTTGGTGATGAACAGGTCACGGTAGCCGTCGTTATCGAAATCGGCGAACAGCGCACTCCAACTCCAGTCCGTTTTACTTACGCCTGACAAGCGCCCTATCTCACTGAAAACCGGTACGTTGGTATTGGTGTCACCAGGATTGACGGGGCGAAAGCCTTGGTTAAGTTGAAGCGTATTTCGCATAAACTGTGGCTCGTAATTCAGCGCCAGGTTCGACTGGTACTTATCAAAATTCATGGCCCCGCTCATGGTTTTCTGCCGCTTGTTGCCTTCGGGCAGCATATCGAGCACCACAATGTCTACAAGCCCATCATTGTTGAAGTCGGCAATATCGGTGCCCATGCCGTTGTAGCTCTGGTGTTTGATATAGCGGGAAGCCTGGTTGCTAAAAGTACCGTTTTGGTTATTGATCCAAATCAAGTCGTTGCTGATGAAGTCGTTGGCGCAATAAATGTCCGGCCAGCCATCGGCATTGAGGTCGCTAACGGCGATGCCCAAACCATAGCCTTCCATCAAGATACCTGCTTCTTTGGACACGTCTTTAAATACCGGATGCGCAGCGGTGCCAGCACCAGTAATTCCTTCGTTGCGGTAAAGGCGGTCGGTGCTCAGGCCTTCGCCCTGGGTTTTTTTCGGGCGGGTAAGGTTCGGATTAAACTTCTCAATGGCATTGGTCAACAGATAGGCATCCAGGTCGCCATCGCGGTCGTAATCCAGGAAAGCTGTCTGCGTGGTGTGGGCAGTATCGGCCAAGCCGTATTCCTGGGCTTGTTCTCGGAAGGTCGGTTGCCCGGCGGCATCATTGCCCTGGTTGATAAACAGCAAGTTGGTTTTATTACCAGCGCGGGTAGTACCAGCCACGCTGACGTAGATATCGAGGTGGCCATCGGCATTGAGGTCTACCATCGACACGCCCCTGGCCCAACGATTGGTCGTTACGCCGGCACTTTCGGTAATGTCTTCAAATTTCCAGTTGCCTTTGTTCAGGTATAATTTGCTTGAGACCTGGTTTCCGGTAAAGTAGATATCTGCCAAGCCATCGTTATTGACATCGCCGATGCCTACCCCACCACCGTTGTAGAAATACGTGAATTCTAGTACGTTGAGGGTATCGTTCTCGATTAGGCTGTTGTTGAAACTTATGCCCGTGGCTTCTGGGCTGAGGCGTTCAAATAATGTTTTCTTTTTGGAATTGCAATGGAATAAGAAGGGAATTAGGCATACAAAAAACAATTTTTTCATGCGTAGATAGTATCATAAGTTGCTGATGGCGCAATATACGACTCAGCGCGTATATCCTTATGATTGACCGTAATAAGTGCAGTATTTGTGAAAAATATGGATGGAGTGGTGGATGTCTTTTACTGAAAAAGGTATACTATAATACAAATTTACGAAATACTTTCGGTGTTCTGACTTCTCATTGCTGCCTGATCGACGCCTGCGGTTTGGCTGGTCAAATTGGGTAATGTCACGGTAAAGCAGGTGCTTCTGGCTACTTCCGATTGCACTTGTATACTGCCATCCAATGCCAGAATTACTTCTTTCACAATGTATAAACCTAAGCCAGAGCCTACATTTTCCTGCGAGGCGCGGTAAAACATGTCAAATATTTTTCCGATGCTTTCCTGGGCAATACCACGACCATTGTCTGTAAACGCAATGCTGGCTTTTTGGGCATCTATCACAATATGGATATGGATAAAGGACGCAACCCGTGGATTACTATAGCGGATAGCATTGGAAATGAGGTTGCTAAAGATGATTTTTAATCGGAATAGATCGGAGAAAAAGGCCGCGCCTCCTTCGATACTCAACTGCTTCTGAATTACTTCGCTCCGGTCCATGTATTTGAGATCATCGAAGGTTTCATTGACCAAAGCCTGAAAATCGATGGGTTTTCCGGTAACCTCTAAGCGAGCATTGCGCGAATAGTTGATAATGCCTTGAATGAACTGATCTAATTTGCCCACACTTTTTTCCATCAACTGCAGGTATTGCGCTTTTATTTCTTCATTGGCTTCTGTTTTAGAAATGTTAATTAAGCCCAGCAACGAAGACAAAGGAGCCCGAAGGTCGTGCGAGGCGCGGTATACAAAGCTATCCAACTCGGCATTGATTTTAAGCAGTTCCTGGTTTTGTTGCTTCAGTTGTTCTTCTGCCAGCTTGCGTTCGGTAATGTCGACGATGGTACCAATCAGTTTATAGACACCGCCTTTCGAATTGAAAACGGGCTTACCAATAATGAGTGTCCAGCGTACTTGTCCAGCCTTGGTACGTATTTGCATTTCCGCTTCATAGGGTTTTCCGTGCTGAATCGCTTCATCAATGGCTTTTTGAAGGGTTTCTCGGTATTCAGGAAGAAATCTATTCCGTATTTCCGGATAACTGGGCGTCGTGTCTGCCCGCTCGTGACCGAAAATACTGTGGGTTTCTTCTGACCAACTTACGTGCTGCGTGGCCGTTTCTAATTCCCAACTGCCAAAACGGGCAATGCGTTGCGCTTCGGCAAGACTGGCCTTACTTTCCTCGAGCTTTTCGTTTATTTCCAGGGTGTGATCCAGGGTTTGGCGAAGCTCTTCTTCACTGGTAGCTAGCTCTTCGTTAATGGCTTGTAAATCTTGGGTACGCTCAAGTACTTTCATTTCCAACTGCTCATTTTGCTGACTTATTTCCAGGTTGAGCTGTTTTAAATTATCTTGGTTGGCTTCCAATTCTTGTTTTTGCAGTTCTATCTTCTGCGTTCTTTCCATCACTCGGGCTTCTAATTCCTTGTTTTTGTCCGTAATCTGATAGGTTTTGAGTCGATAACCCAGCCATATAATGAGCAGCAACAATAAACCAGCTGCGGTTTTAAACCACCAGGTCAGCCAGAAAGGCGGAGTAATGGTGAGTTGAATGGAAATGCCTGTTTCATTCCATATTCCATCGCTGTTAGAGGCTTTTACCCGGAAAGTATATGCTCCTGGATCGAGGTTGGTATAGGTTGCTTTCCGCTGGTTTCCTATCGGATTCCATTTTTTATCAAAGCCTTCTAGCTTATAAGCATACTGATTTTTAGCTGGAAAGGAAAAGTCTAAGGCTGCAAACTCAAACGAGAAGACCGACTGACTGTATGAAAGTGTAATGGCACTGGCTTCGGAAATAGGCGTAGTAAGCGGGGAATTTTTATCGCCCGCTTTAATCGATCGGTTGAAGATTTGAAAATCGGTTAGGACAATGGGTGGCACAAAATGATTGTCTTCAATACTGTCGGGATGAAAAACGTTAAAGCCATTGGTACCAGCAAAGTACATAAAGCCCGATGCATCTTGATAACAGGCATTTCGGTTAAATTCATTTCCTTGCAAGCCATCTTTGGTGTCGTAATTATGGAAGATTTCTGTCCTCGGATTAAATCGAGAAATGCCTTGGTTAGAACTTATCCAGATATTTCCCTTTCTATCTTGCAGTAAGCCTTCAATAATGTTATTGGGCAGTCCTTCTTGTTGGGTAAAGGCTTGTAAAGTACGGCTTTTTGAATTGAACCTGAATAAACCTTCGCCGTAAGTGCCAATCCACCAATTGCCTTTTCGATCTTCCAGTAGCGATAATATATGTTTATTGGCCAGTTGTTGCAAGCCTAAAGGATTGTGGCGGAACCGACGCTGCTGGCGGTCAAATACCTGAATTCCTGCTCCCTCTGTGCCTATCCATAGGTTGCCCTCCTTATCCTCGCGCATCGACCGGATTTTCCCCTGCCTGATGGTGTTAGAATCAGTTGGATTGGCTATATAATTGACAAAGGTTTTCGTTTGGCGGTTATAAAAACTCAATCCTTTGGCATAATCGCCAATCCAGATGTTTTGGTCGCGATCTATGAGGATATCATTTTTTTCGCCTTCGAAAATGCTGTTGGGCTGTTTGGCATTTGGTAGGAAGGATGTAAACTGACCATTGCTTTTAGTAAAGAAGACAAAGCCGCCTTGTCGGCAAGCAAGGGCAAGCGTGTCGTTGTTCAGTTCTTTAATGGCTAATATAATACTGGTATCAAATTTCTTCCGATTCGGGTTTTTATACGCGCGAAAGGTGTGGAAACGGGGACTATACCGAATCAGCCCTTCATTCTCCAGTCCAAGCCATATATTGCCTTGTCTATCGCCGCTAATAGCGTAGATGTTGGTTGAATTGGTGCCTGGGATGTTTTTATAGTGGGCAAATTTGTCGGTAAATCGGGCAAAATAGCTCACGCCTCCTGCCCAGGTGCCCACCCATATATTTCCCTGATCATCCCGATAAAGGGCGTGAATAGAATTATTTTTCAAGCTGGCCGGATTAAGTACGTCTTGCTTAAGCGTACTAAATGTCTTTTTATCAGGGTTGAGTATACTAATGCCGCCATTCTCCGTTCCAATCCAAAGCTTGCCCTCGCGGCTTTCGGTAAAAGACAAAATATCGTTATGAGCAACCGAGTTGGCTTTCGTCGGATTGTGCTGGAAGTTGATAAAGGCGTTGTCTTTTCGATTGTATAACGCAAAGCCGCCTCGCCGAAGCCCTATCCAAATATTCCCTTTACTGTCTTTAAAAACGGCTGTTACCTGTTCACTCTGCAAACTTTTTAGGTTGTTTGGCTGCGAATGGTAATGGGTAAATTGCTGCGTATCAGGGTTAAATCTTTCCAGCCCTCCTTCGGTGGCTATCCATAACTCTCCCGAATTATCTTCTGCCAGGCCATTGATCTGATTATTACCCAAACTACCCGGCTTATGCGGGTCTTGGGTAAATGATTGTATCATCCGGCCCTGTATGGTATTAAATAAGTACAGTCCCGTCTGTGTGCCTACCCAAAGCTGGCCTTTGCTATCCAGGAAGAGCGCAGTCACATCCAACGTGGACGAATTCAAAGGATAGTGCTGAAAAGCATCCTTTTTTCGGTCATACCGTTCCAATCCAATAGCGGTGGCAATCCATAAGTTTCCGTGCCGATCCTCCACCAGGGCATTAATAATATTGTTGGCAAGGCTTTCCTTTTTCGACGGGTCGTGCTTGTACACTGTATTTTTATAGCCGTCATATTTATTGAGTCCGTCGCGGGTTCCAAACCACATATAGCCTTTGTGGTCTTTACTAATGCATTCAATCGTACTTTGGGAAAGCCCCTCTTCTAAAGACAGATGCTGGAATCGGATATTGTCTTGAGAGTATCCTGATAATGAGGATACTAAAAAGAGAGCAATTAGGAATAATAGGGGCGGCTGTTGATTTACTTTCATTTCGAAAGAATGAAGTTTCTGATTAAATGAGTGTATTTACTCCAACCGAAAGATTAATTATCCGAGATAAAATACTGTTTTCTCTATAAATTATCCTCTGTAGATATTCAGAAATTAAATATAAGTAAAAACACTTACCGTATAATGAAATAATTATTCTTTATAGGAAGGCTAAGTAAGGGTTTGTTACGAAATAAAGTTTACAAAATAACCAGGCTAGATGTATAGGTTATTGCGTAGCAAGCCCTAAGTAAGGAATGGCGGATAATTTTTGTGCCAATGCGCTGGAGCGTATAAAACATTGATAACAATACATGGGTTACTGTTTTCTTATACAATTGTTGCCATAGTTTTTTGTTTCTTTAGCTATCAGGAAGAGGAGGGGAATTGCTGAATAAAAGCCCCAGGCAACTTATTGATAAGACATTAAGGTCGTTGGCAATGCATTTTTTTTGTATTTTTGGCCTCAATAATGGCGCTAGGAAGGCGTTAATGAGGTGTTTGCTGGTAAATAATGGGCAGTTGGTTTCCCTCATATTGTCATACTATACGCTGATGTCTGAACGTAAGTGCTTGTATATTGGTGGTTTGGCTTGTATGCAAGGCAACTTAAGTTTCTTTCATAACTATTCAATCGAGCGAAGGATGGTAAAAAATATTCCTGTTACGCTGAGTGTGTTTTTGCTACTTTTATTGGGTGTTTTACAGCCTTCAAACGCTCAAAAACAGCTCCGCATCAAGACGGTTGTGATTGATGCCGGGCACGGGGGCAAAGATCCTGGTTGCCACGGAAAATCGATAAAAGAATCAATAATCGCGCTCAAGGTAGCCTTGGAGTTGGGCAAAAACATTAAGAAGGCGATGCCTGATGTGAAAGTGCTGTTTACACGGTCTACCAATAAGTTTATAGAGTTACACGACCGAGCCAACTTTGCCAATAAAAACCACGCAGACCTTTTTATTTCCATTCATTGTAATTCCAATAACAAATCTGGTATTCGTGGGACGGAAACGTATACTATGGGGTTGGCTTCTTCGGAAGTTAACCTGGAAGTAGCCAAGCGCGAAAACTCGGTTATTTTGCAGGAAACTGACTACAAAGTGAAATATGGAGGTTTTGATCCTAAATCGCCGCTTGGACATATATTCCTGGCCAATTACCAGAGCGTTCACATGGAAAATAGTCTTCGTTTTGCCGACAAGATAGAAAACCAGTTCAAAGACCGGGTGGGGCGCCACAGCCGGGGAGTAAAGCAAGCGGGTTTTATTGTGCTTTGGCGCACCGCCATGCCCAGTGTACTGGTAGAAATTGGCTTTCTTACCAACGAAGAAGAAGAAAAATACCTCAGCGATCCCAAGGGACAGTCGTATATTGCATCGGGTCTTTTCCGGGCATTCCGCGATTATAAAGAAGAAATGGAAGCCGTTGAATAATTAGAAACAGAACTGCTACTACCTTAACTACAGTAAATTAAACATTCATTCCTGTGACCATATCGAAAGAAGCAAAAGTAGGTTTGTTAGCGCTTGTGTCTGGCGTTATACTTTATTTTGGGTTCAATTTTTTGAAAGGCTCTGATCTCTTTTCTACTACCACCAAATACTTTATTGTTTACGATAATATTGACGGACTAACCGCTTCTAATTCAGTAACGCTCAATGGCCTTTCGGTTGGTAAAGTGGAGAAAATTGAAATTATGCAACATCGGAATAATAAAATACTGGTGCAAATAGCCGTCAATAGCAATATTATTCTGACCGATTCGGTCAAAGCAGTCCTGACTGATAATGGTTTATTGGGTGGAAAAGTAATCCAGCTAGCGGTTAGCCAAGGCTCTCGCCAACTCGATGATGACGACACACTAAAGGCTGTCATCGAAGGAGGAATATCGGCCATGGTGAAGCAAAAAGCCCAACCCATACTTGATAACTTGGATACTTTGGTTTCTTCACTTACCCAAACGATGTCGCAGTTCGATAGTACAGGTATTATTTTAAATGCTACGCTCAAAGATTATCGAAAGACATCGCAAGCGCTTAATGGGATGATTGCTGATAAAGAAGGACTCAAGGGTACGATGGCTAACTTCAACCAGCTATCCGCCTCCCTGGTCACCACCGAAAGACAACTGAAGCCGCTCCTAGGCAAGTTTAACTCCATTGCTGATTCACTCAGCCAGATGAAACTAAAACAAGCAGTGGGAAATGCCAACCTCGCTATTGCCCAGCTCAACACCGTACTTACGGACATGAATGCGGGTAAAGGCACCTTAGGGAAAATTGCCAAGAGCGATTCTTTGTATACCAACTTGAATCACACCGCCGCCGATCTCGATAAGCTTTTTATCGATCTGAAAGAAAATCCCAAACGCTACGTTCATTTTTCCCTGTTTGGTAGGAAAGAAAAAAGTACCAAAGATTCTACCCACGTAAAAAAGACCAAAGTAGTAACCAAGTATAATTAAGATGCATGCATGTGCGAATTGGCTTATCCACACATTCGCACATCAGCCTATCTGCATCGCATCGGCGAACCTATCTACTCATCAGCATCGTGAATATCGAATTCAACAAAAATGAAGACGCTTTAAAGCAACTCACTTATCAACTGCAAGTCAGGCAGAAGAAAGTTTGCTTGGGCGGAGGAGAAAAGAAGATCGCTGATCAACATGCCAAAGGCAAACTGACTGCCCGTGAGCGCATCGCCTATCTGCTCGACAAAGAAGCCGCTTTCCTCGAGATTGGCACCTTTGCTGGCGATGGTATGTACGTGGACGAGGGTGGCTGTCCTTCGGGTGGTGTCGTAACCGGCATCGGTTATATTGCAGGCCGACAGTGCGTAGTGGTAGCCAATGATGCTACTGTAAAAGCCGGAGCCTGGTTTCCTATCACAGCCAAAAAGAACCTTCGGGCACAGGAAATTTCCATCGAAAACCGCCTTCCTATTGTCTATCTGGTCGATAGTGCGGGCGTATTCTTACCCATGCAAGACGAGATTTTTCCTGACAAAGAGCATTTTGGCCGTACCTTCCGCAACAACGCTGTCATGTCTGCCATGGGCATCGTACAGGTGTCCGCCATTATGGGCAGTTGCGTAGCTGGTGGCGCTTATCTGCCCATCATGTCTGATGAGGCCATGATTGTCGACAAAACGGGTTCTATCTTCCTGGCGGGCTCTTATTTAGTAAAAGCTTCTATCGGCGAAGATATTGACAATGAAGCGCTGGGCGGTGCTACCACCCACTGTGAAATTTCGGGCGTAACCGACAATAAGTACGCCACTGATCAGGAATGCCTGGATGCCATCCGTCGGATATTCGATAAGATGGGAGCCAACGAAAAAGCTGGTTATGACCGGACTGAGCCCCATTTACCTACAAAAAATCCAGCGGAGATTTATGGCCTTATTCCTTCCGATCGGGTAAAGCCTTACGATATGCGCGAAGTGATTCAGCGCCTGGTCGATAATTCCGATTTTGACGAATATAAACCACTCTACGGCAAAACACTGCTGTGCGGCTTGGCTCGAATTGATGGCTGGGCGGTAGGGATTGTAGCCAACCAGCGGCAAGTAGTAAAAGCAAAAAAGGGAGGAAGTGCTCCCAGCGAAATGCAGATGGGCGGTGTGATCTACTCCGATTCGGCAGATAAGGCGGCTCGCTTTATTATGAACTGCAACCAACGTAAAATTCCGCTGCTCTTCTTGCAAGATGTATCGGGCTTTATGGTCGGTAGCCGTTCTGAACAGGGCGGTATCATTAAAGACGGAGCCAAAATGGTCAATGCCATGGCCAATTCGGTCGTGCCTAAATTCACCATCTTGATTGGCAACTCTTACGGAGCTGGCAATTATGCCATGTGCGGCAAAGCCTACGACCCACGCCTGATTTTTGCCTGGCCTACGGCTCAAATGGCGGTGATGAGTGGCGCTACTGCAGCCAAAACGCTGCTGCAAATACACGTAGCTTCGCTCAAAGCCAAAGGGCAGACGGTAACGCCAGAGGCTGAAAAAGACTTGCTGGATAAGATTACCAACCAATACAACGAACAACTATCTCCTTACTATGCCGCTGCCCGCCTCTGGACCGACGGCATCATTGATCCGCTCGAAACCCGGCGTACCATTTCGATGGGTATCGAAGCGGCTAACCACGCACCCATCGAAAAGCGTTACAATGTGGGCGTAATTCAAACTTGATTTTTTGGCAAATTAATGTCGAATGCTTAGATTGTAACAAGAGAATACGAACAAGCCTAAATTTTACAATGAATAGCAACGAAATCAAAGCGCTGGTCTCTCTTTTAGACGACGAAGATAAAGAGGTGCTGCTGCACGTGGAGCAAAAAATTATTTCGCTGGGCGATTCGGTTATCCCTTTCCTGGAAAGTGAATGGGAAAATAATTTTAATCCAGTTGTACAAAAAAAGCTGGAAGAGTTGATTCATACCCTTCAGTTCGATAGCCTGAAGGCAAGGCTTTTGGCCTGGAAAGAGAGCGAAGCACTGGATTTGTTGGAAGGAATGTGGTTAATCGCGACCTACCAATATCCTGACCTGATGCTCGAAAAGCTGAAAAAAGAGCTGGAGCAAATCTATTACGAAGCCTGGTTGGATTTCAAATCTGATCTCCATCCATTTGATCAGATCAAAATACTGAATAATGTATTGTTTGGAAAGCTGAAGTTTGGTGCCAATACCAAAAACTTCCATTCGCCTTCCAACTGTATGATCAATATAGTGTTAGATTCTAAGAAAGGAAATCCGATTTCCCTTTGTGTGATCTATATGCTGGTGGCCACTAAGTTGAAATTGCCCGTGTTTGGCGTAAATTTACCCAACCTTTTCATTCTGACGCACAAAACAAAAGATGCCCAATTTTACATCAATGTGTTCAATAAAGGGCTCATTTTCTCCAAAAGCGATATTGACAACTACATTGCCCAATTGAACCTTTCGCCTTCCGACATCTTCTACCAACCCTGCAACCACCTCGACATTATCAAGCGAGTACTCCGCAACCTGGTGATGTCTTTTGAGAAAACTGGTGATACAGACAAAGTGCAGGAGATTAAAATACTACTCCAACTTATCAGTGATTCAAATTTGGATGCCGAGTAAGTAGATTTTGTTCCAGGTGTCAAATGATCCTGGATGTTCTTCTCCGATTCTTTTCAGAAACCCTTTTTATAGGTAGAAGCCCAGCCCAGGAGGGCGCGTAGTTTTTGGCTCGGATTGAATTTGAATGCCGTTGACTCACGGCGACGATCCAAGTAAAAACTGCCCAAGCTATCAATCGTGATGCTCTGTCCAGCTTTGAAAGCTTCAAACAGCGTGTCTGTGTACGCTTCTACCCAGCGTTCGGCAGTCGCTTGGTCGGTTTGCATTCGTACTGCCAACGCCTGGATAAACTCTTTTTTGCTCATTTTGCCGGGTTGGCTACCAAATTGATCATACATAGTCGTGGTAGTTTTAGTCAAACAAAATTAGTTATCTCTCATCAGCAATTAACTGAGTTGATACCCTTGTTTCAGCCAATATTGCCAGTCTTCGATGGCTTCGATTGTTTCTGCATCAACATCATCGAGTGGTTGTAGTTGTTCGAGGAGCACTATAAAAACTTCTCCGTTCCCTTTTACTTCTACCCACATTTCATGTTCGCAATCGCCTTCGTCCGCCATCGCTAGTATTTCTACTTGCTCGCCTACTTTCAGGCGTGATTTCTTTTTCGCGGTTACACAGGTGGCCCGGAAAGGAAAAGCCATTTTGTCTTGCAAGTAATAGTACCAGCCCATGGCCGCTTCGCCTTCATTATAACAATCTACAATGATTTCGTCACTAATGCGCTGCTCTCTTTCTTCATCTCTGGGTACTTTTGCCATGGCTTTTGATAAGTTTGGTGTACGTTTCAAATATAAGGAAGTAGACAGAAAAAGGAATGCCTTCAAATGATTGTTTCTTGCTAAAATATTTCATTTCTTACTGTCTAAGTAATAAAAGTGATTAAATCGACGTTTTATAAAATGCTATCTTTACCTCATG
>JAZKGK010000262.1:0-23818 GCA_040385915.1 Bacteroidota bacterium | reverse complement strand
TCAGGCATATGAAAACTCCCAACTATTATATGGCAGCCATCGGCTATTCCGTCGGCGGAATAGATGCTCTGAAAGAGTTTATTGCCACATTGCCCACCAAAACCGACAATCTTGCTATTCTGATAAGGCCGCAAACCAACCCGGCTTACGAAAATTATTTGGTCGAATTGCTGGCTCGGAACACCAATTGGGAAGTAATGCAGGCTAAAAATCGCGCTGAGATACAGCCTGGCCTGATATACGTGTTGCCTCCTAGCCATCAAAGCACAGTAAAGGACGGAAAAATTTGGTTGAAGAAAAGCCACTCAACTCAATTAGTGATAGACGAACTGTTTACCTCTGTTGCGCTAGCGTATAAAGCGAAAGCCATAGGTCTGCTCTTTTCGGTTACCAAAGGCGATGGCGTAGCAGGCATAAAAGCGATCAAAAGCAACGGTGGCTTTACCTTGGTTGAAGAACCGCACGAAAACCACACCAATGGCCAGCCCCTGGCCGAACCAGATGCACAGGCGGTAGATTTGGTAACGAAACCAGTCGACATGTATGCTGCGATCAATTACTATATACGCTATGGAAAAATAAAATACAATCAGGTGAAAGTATCAGAACCTGCCATGAAAGATGCCGGAAGCAAGCTGCTGAAGCAGCTTTCGGTACACTGCGGAATCGATTTTTCTCATTACAAAACCTCGATGATTATTCGTCGGATGGAGCGCCGCATCGCGCAGGTGCAGCTGCCAGGCTTGGACGAATACCTGGCATACACTGAGCAACATCCGGAAGAACTCGATCACCTGTATAAAAAATTCCTCATTGGCGTATCCAGTTTTTTCAGGGACAAAGAAGTTTTTACGCTGCTTGGCCAGAAACTGACCGATATTGTTTCGCAGAAAAAGAAAGCGGAAGCGATTCGGATCTGGATTCCTGGTTGCGCTACCGGCGAAGAAGCCTATACGATTGCCATCATGTTGCGGGAAATTATTGAGCAAACCAACAATGAATCTTCCGTTCATATATTCGCCAGCGACATTGACGAAAATGCCTTAGCCAAGGCCAGAAAGGGCATTTATGAGGCCGACGAATTAAAAAATCTTGACAAACACCTGCTGGAAAAATACTTCACCCAAACGGGACGAACCTTTGCCGTGTCAAAATCGGTGCGAGCTATGATCCTGTTTTCCAAACACGACGTTACTAGCGACCCGCCCTTTCTGAAGCTCGACCTGATTAGTTGCCGCAATCTCCTCATTTATTTTACCCAGAAGCTACAATCGCAGGTTATTTCTACTTTTCATTATGCCCTTAATAAAGAGGGTATATTACTACTTGGCAAGTCAGAAACGGTAGGCAGCCATTCGATGCTGTTTTTATTGCTACATCCAAAACATAAACTCTACGCAAAAAAAGCGGCTTTAGTCCATCGGAATACGCCCCAAAAAATAACCATGGGCAAGTTTGCCGGGAAAAATAGTGCGGCCATAGCAGCAGAAAATATATCCATTGAAGAACTGCTCAAAGAAAGTATTTATGAGCAATTCGATTCTCCTTACATCGTGGTCAATGCCAAGATGGATATGGTTCGGGTGCAGGGAGAAGTGTTTCCCTACATCAGCATCAGGCAGGGAGAAATGACGCTAAATGTAGTAAAAAATGCCCATCCCAAGCTCCAGATGGAGTTACGCAGCCTGCTGTCGACCTGCCTGGAAACGAATAAAAAGAATGCTGGCAACATCAAACGTATCGAACAAGCAGGCGGAGATTTGTACGTTCGCTTAAAAATATATCCGCTCAGCAAAGGCGAAAGCAGTCAACGGCTGTATTTTCTGGTCTTTGAAACCATCAATCCCAATGATTTCTTGTCCGTTCCTCACCCACAAATCCAGCAAACCGAAGGCAGGCAACACCTGCGGATGGTAGAACTGGAAATAGAACTGGACGAAACCAAAGAACACCTGCAAACCTTTATTGAAGAACTAGAAACCAATAATGAAGAATTGCAGTCACTGAACGAAGAACTGCAATCGGCCAATGAAGAATTTCAGGCCACCAACGAAGAATTGATTACCAGCAACGAAGAACTGCAAGGAGCAAATGAAGAGATAATTACTAATTTAAATGAACTCCGCAAATTAAATACCACCCTAGAAGACAAAGAGGCGCAGCTTTCGGTAAACTTGGAGCGCTTCGATCTCCTCCTTCAAAACTCCAAACAAGCATATATCCTACTAAAGGAAGACTATCGCATCGTTGTATTTAATGCCGAAGCCCAGCGGGTAACCAAATTGATTAACAACAAGCCCCTCAAAGAAGGAGAAAACCTTATCGATTTGGTCATCCCCGAAGCTGTAGAGGGATTTGTTTCTAAAATTGAAGCGTCACTGCAAGGCCGGTCTGATTCGAGCGAACGCCAGGTAAACATCCATCAAGAGATGTTCTTCTTTCGTATCCAATACATTCCGGTACGGGGTGTAAAGAACACCATTGACCACGTGCTGCTCAGCTACGAGGATATAACCGAAAGTAAAAAAGCGGACTTGGAAATACAGGAGAAGACAAAACAGATTCAGGAGATTTTTGAAAGCATTACCGATGCTTTTGTATCGCTCAATGATGACTGGTGTTATACCTATATGAATAAAAAAGCGGGAGAAATATTCAACTGCGATCCCGAAAAAATTATTGGTAAACATATATGGACTGAATTCCCTGAAGGCATCGACCAGCCATTTTACCACGCCTATCACCAGGCAATGGAAGAGAAGAAATACATCTATCTGACTGAATACTATCCTCCCTACGACCGTTGGTTTGAGAATCACATATACCCTTCTGCCAATGGATTATCTATTTTTTTCCGTGATATAACGGAGCAAAAAAAGGCCGAAGAAGAGATAAGAATGGCACATCAGCGCTTGTCGTCTCACTTAAATAATTCGCCCTTAGCCGTAGTAGAGTGGGACAGAAATATGGTATTGCATACCTGGTCGCCCCAGGCCGAAAATATCTTTGGCTGGTCAGCATCGGAAGTAATTGGCAAACGGGCAGATGAATTTAATTTGGTCTATCCTGCCGATGCCGATGCCGTAAAATCGACTGTAGCCCAATTGATGAGTGGGGCGGTCAATGGGATTAAAAACACAAATCGAGGGTATACCAAATCTGGTCAAGTAATTTATTGTGAGTTTCATAGTTCCGTATTAACAGACGAGAATGGCGAAGTGGTGTCGCTTATGACATTGGTGCAGGATGTGACCGCCAGCAAGCAAGCGGCAGAAGCCCTGCGTCAGAGCAATGCCCGTTTGAGTAGAATATTTGAGTCTAATATGATAGGCTTTCTATTCTGGAACGCCAGTGGAGAAATCACTTCAGCCAACGATCGGTACCTGGACATGGTAGGATATACCCAGGAAGATCTCGCCCAGGGAAAAATTGACTGGAAGAACATAACCCCAGAGGAATATGCCCCTTTAGACGTGCAGGGGTTAGAGCAAATTCATTTAACGGGGGTGTGTAAACCCTTTGAGAAAGAGTACATTCGCAAAGATGGAAGCCGGTTCCCTATCCTTATTGGCGGGGCTTCTCTTCAAGACGACAATACATCGCAAGGCGTGGCTTTTGTGATGGATATGAGTGAACTCAAAAAAGCGCAAGCCGAGATACTCAAACGTGAGAAGAAATTCCGCGCTATGATCGAGAACAGTGTTGATGCTTTTGTTCTACTGGATGAAAAACTTTCCCTTATTTATCGCAGTCCCTCAGCCGAAAGAATCACCGGATGGACGAATGAGGAACTAATGAACATAGGCAGACCGGAACAGACCCATCCGGATGACGTAGAAAAGATGCTCCATGGGATAAAAACAGTATTGGCTAATCCCGGCAAACCTTATCAGCTCACATTCAGGCTCCTACACAAGGCTGGTCATTATGTTTGGGCAGAAGGAACCATGATGAACCTGCTGCATGACGAAAATATACGCGCCATCGTTTCCAACATCCAGGATGTGACCGAACGAAAAAAAGCCGAAGCGGAAATCATCAAACGCGAGAATAAATTCCGCGCTATGATCGAGCATAGCCTGGATGTTTTCGCGCTACTCGATAAAAACTTTATGAATATTTATCGCAGCCCTTCGGCAGTAAAAATTACCGGCTGGACGGATGAAGATCGAATGACCGTAAGCGGAACCGACCAAGTGCATCCAGATGATGTGGAAAGCATGAGAAGCCTGATGAAAAATGTACTCACTAATCCAGGTCAGCCTTATCAACTCTCATTCCGGTCAATACACAAAAGCGGGCATTATGTTTGGCTGGAAGGGGTAGCCACCAATATGCTTCACGACGAAAGCATTCAAGCCATCGTTACTAACATTCAGGACATTACCGAACGAAAAAAAGCCGAAGCGGAAATAGTCAAACGCGAGAAGAAATTCCGCGCCATGATCGAGAATAGTACTGATGCTTTTGTCCTACTGGATGAAAAACTTTCCATTATTTACCGCAGCCCCTCAGCCGAAAGAATTACCGGATGGACAAATGAGGAACAAATGAACGTAGGCAGACCGGAATCCCATCCGGATGATGTAGATACGATGCTCCATGGGATAAAAAATGTATTGGCTAATCCCGGCAAGCCCTATCAACTCACTTTCCGAATGCTACATAAAGCCGGGCATTACATTTGGGCGGAAGTAACCCTGACAAACCTACTGCACGACGAAAATATACGCGCCATCGTTTCCAACATCCAGGATGTGACCGAACGAAAAAAAACGGAAGAAAAAATAGTCAAAGAAAAAGAACTGTCCGACTCCATTATCAACAGCCTGCCCGGCATATTTTACCTCTACGACCACGAAGGAAACTTCCTGCGCTGGAATACCAACTTCGAAATAGTCTCGGGCTATACTGCTGAGGAAGTAGGCCAGATGCACCCCTTAGATTTCTTTGATACCGATGAAAAAGACTTGCTTCAACAAAGAATAGACAAGGTATTTGCCGAAGGGGTAGCGGATGTAGAAGCCCATTTCCTCACCAAAGACCATCAAAAGATTCCTTACTATTTCAATGGATGGGCAGCTAACTTTGAAGGAAAACCTTGCCTGATTGGGATGGGGATTGATATTTCTGAACGAAAAGCCGCTAACGAAGCGCTTCAGCAATCGGAAGCTAACCTCCGAACGATTTTCGACCATTCTGATACCGGATACGTGCTTCTCAATACTGAATTGAAAGTAATATCCTTCAACCAGTCAGCCCTGCTGTTTGCCCAGGAAAATCTTCAAAAAACATTACTAAAGAATGCCTCTGGATTTGATTATATTACCAGTGAAAGCAGGGAATTATTAACCAAAGAGCTGAAAAATGCTTTAAAGGGCAAAAATTTCACCTTCGAAAAAAACTACCCTCAAACAGATGGCACCGACCGTTGGTACTATATCCGTATTCTGCCGGTTTCGGACAGCAAAAACAAGGTGATTGGTTTAATTATGGCGGTTTCCAACTTTACAGAAAGAAAGCTGGCAGAGCTTCACCGAAATAAAATTACTTCTGACCTGATACAGCGAAACAAAGACCTGGAGCAGTTTACGTACATTATTTCGCATAACCTCCGGGCTCCGGTGGCCAATATTTCCGGCTTTACCGACGTAATACAAATACCCGAATTGCCCGATATAACTAAGCAGGAACTTATACAGGGCTTATCGATTTCAGTAAAAAAATTGGAGGACGTCATTACAGATTTAAATACGATTCTTCAGGTAAAACGCGAAATCAATGAAAAGAAAGTATTAGTTAACTTTTCTGAGTTAGTAGCCGACATCCAGTTCAGCATCCGAAACCTGGTTCAGGAGGAAAACGTGCTGATTAAAACAGATTTTACTCAGGTAAACCAAATGCCCATTATAAGGAGCTATCTGTACAGCATTTTGTATAACCTGATTTCTAATAGCATAAAGTACCGTCGGGTTGGCATCGCTCCGGTCATTGAAATAACCAGTCAAAGAACCGATGACAAGCACATCACTATCTTGTACTACGACAATGGACGGGGCATTGATTTAGAGAAAAAAGGCGACAAAGTATTCGGCTTATACAAACGTTTTCACCCGGAAATAGAAGGAAAAGGCATGGGCTTGTTTATGGTAAAAACCCAGGTAGAAACCTTAGGCGGCACCATATCCATTGAGAGTACAGTGGATAAAGGAACAAGTTTTACCATTAACTTTGTTATATGACCATGCAAAAACCTGCTGAGATTCTGGTCATTGATGATGATGATATCAATAATTTATTGTGCAAGTTAATACTCAACGCTACCGTACCTGAAGTGGAAGTGAATACCTTTTCCATCCCTGAAAAAGGTCTTGAATACATAGAACAAACCTGCATTGCATTGAACCACGAAAAACCCAGGTTGCTCTTGCTTGATATCAATATGCCAAGCATGACCGGCTGGGAAGTATTAACGGCGCTGAGTGCCTTTGACCAATTAAAAGACAAATGGATTATCTATATGCTTTCGTCTTCGCTGGATCAGAAGGATAAAAACCAAGCCACTTCTAATCCATTGGTGGCTGGATTTATTTCCAAACCTTTGACAAAAGATAAACTAGACCTAATTTTTTTGCCGTAAGCGCAAACTGTAAAGCATTCATCTTTAAGCAGTTTTATTCTAAAAAAACGCACTTTCCAAAAGTACGTCAAATTACCTATCTACTGTTTCATCAAGATAAGTCGAAGGGCGCATTATGAGTATCCTTCCTTCCCTGGGAATTAATTGCTATAGAAAAATATAATAAATCAGTATTTTTACGGAACAATCAGTATAAATACTGAATTTAACTTGCTTCTCTTGTCAACAAGGTATTTTTTGGTGGAACTCGGCTTCCGAATAATGACAGTCTAATGGAAAATGAAAAATTTATTATAAAGGTCGCCAAGGCCTTGAGCGACCGTCATCGGTTGTTAATGTTGCGGGAAATTGCGCAACAAGGAAGCCTCAATTGCGGGCAAGTGCAGGACTTGACTTTGATGTCCCAACCTTCGGTATCTCTCCACCTCAAGTTGCTGACTGACTGCGGATTGCTGGAAAAGGAAAAAACAGGCAAGGTGGTCAACTTAAAACTGAACCATCAGGCAGTCGAAGATTTTGTCACTTTCTTTGGTAAAATAGTGCAGGAAGAATAAAGTAGCCAGCGCTATTGATGCCGAGCCGTAGCCCCATTCACTATAACAACCAAATATCCAAATCAGTACCAAGTAACAATTCGTGATTTAAACCTCCGACTACTACCGATATATCTATTGTAAATTGTAAATCAATTATTTACACGCTGATTTATAGTTGCGTTCTTATTTGACTATAGACACGAAGCACCGCATAAGCCCTTACCCCTAATTACGTCTTCCCTTCTTAGCTTAAGGCATTAATAGCAATCAAAGGCCTTTACCTGAGGCAATACCGTCTTGAGTGAAGCGATCACCGAATAGATTAATCAACATAGAAAACCCGGCAGATTTTGGAAATCTGCCAGGTTTATTACAAGCCCTTCCCCATACTCCAGGAAATAACGAACAAACAATCCATTAAAAATTATTTATTGAAAGAGGATTTTTTTTGCCTTTATATCAACTAAGAATTGAATTTATTGGCATAGGTATAAATATTATTAATAATGGGCTAAAAAACAGTGAGAATGGCCATCTTTTCTCCTTTGTCTTTTAAGTATCAAAAAAAGCATAATAACCTTAGGGCTTGCTACGCAATAACCTATACATCTATCCTGGTTATTTTGAGCATTTTCTGCGTTGCAAAATCCTTGAATAGCGCTGCTATTGAAGGATTTTACGCCTTGAAAATACTCAAAATCCCAGCGGCTAGTTTGTAAACTTTATTTCGTAACAAACCCTTATTTGAAAATTCAAATTAAAAATGAGCTATCTGGATTATCAAGCAGAAGATTTTTTGATGGATGAATCTTTTCGGAAGTGGTTATTGAACGCTGATCCGGCTACCAGCCAATGGTGGGAAAACTGGCTGACGCAATACCCGGAGAAAACAGCCGTGGTAAACCAAGCCAAACAACTCGCTCAACTTATCCATTTTGAGCATTATTCTCTCTCTCTCTATGAATCGCAGCAACTGTGGCAGGCAATCTTGGCCAATCTAGGTTCTGAAGGTAACCGCGAAGAAGGCAGTCGCGAACGCGCTTCTGTGATTGAATTTCCTCCGCTAAGATCGCTGCGTTTGACCTACTGGCAGAAGGCAGCCGTTTTTGCGGGATTGACATTAGTAGGCATGGCGTATTTTATAACCACGCTCAGTACTACCCGTTTCCAAACGGCCTATGGAGAAACCCGCACCATTCTGCTACCCGACAGTTCGGTGGTGACACTTCAGGGAAATTCTCAGTTAAAATTTTCGACTAAGTGGAATACAACGGCCAAGCGTGAAGTTTGGCTCAAAGGGGAAGCCTTTTTCAGTGTGCGAAAGAAAAGCATTAACCAGCCAACCACTGCACAACTGCCGCACAACTTTAGCCAGTTTATAGTGCATACCCACAACCTGGACGTGAATGTATTAGGTACCGAGTTTAATGTAAACGACCGCCGGGGCAAGACGCAAGTAGTACTGACTTCCGGACAGATTCAGTTAGCAATCAAGTCAATCACGACCAAAAAGCCTTTGCTGATGCAACCAGGAGAGATGGTAGAAGTGTCTGATAATCAGGTGCAGGGAATTTCCAAGAAGCAGTTGGCTCCTCAAATGCAGTCTTCCTGGAAAAACAATCAGTTCGTTTTCGACAATACGCCCTTGTCTGAAGTAGCGGCTATGATTGAGGATACGTACGGGTTGCCAGTGACTTTTAAAGATCCTAGCCAAGCTAACCGGCGCATTCGGGGAGTAATTCCCAGGGGAGATATCGAAATTTTGCTAGCCGCCTTAACGAACACAGTGAACCTACGCTTTACCAAAGACCAAGAAAAAATAGTGATTGAATAGCTGGGAGTTTTGAGCTTTCAGCCGTCAGCTAAAAACCAACACCCTTTTTCAACAACACCAAACCATCAACGAACAATGAAAAAATTGATTTACCCTCTAAAAGAACTGCTGTTCTTGGCGATGGTATTTGGCTGCCTCCAAGCTGGATATGGCCAATCCGTCGCTTCATTAAAGGATTTCCAATCAGGAACAAAACTGCATGGGCAAACCCGAAAAAAAGCCTTAAGCCAGGTTCTCAGCGAACTAGAAAGCACGTATCACGTCTCCTTTGTGTATGAAAATGAAGTGATTGACAAAAAATTTGCAGAAACGCCTGCTGCTTCCCAGACCAAGTTACCAGACATCCTTGGTCAGTTGTTAAAGCCCTTTGGATTACAATTCAAGAAAATAGGTAAGAACCTGTACACCATTGCGCCTCATAGAATAGACAAACCACGCCAGCAAAAGGACGAAGCCTCGCTGAGCGCTGAAAATCTACTCAACCCTTCTTTGCTTCAAACCGAAGCTATGGCAGAAAACGTAGTTATTCAGTCTATCCGAGGGAGCGTGGTCAACGATAAAGCCGAGGCTTTGCCTGGGGTAAGTGTCTTGGTGAAAGGCACCAGCATTGGTACAGCCACCGACAGCGAGGGAAAATATGCCCTCACCATAGCCGACGAGCCAACCACCTTGGTGTTTTCCTTCATCGGCTATATTTCCCAGGAAGTTGCCATCAACCACCGCACAGTCATTGATGTATCGCTGCTACCCGATGTGAAAGCCCTGAGCGAAGTGGTGGTCGTGGGATACGGCACTCAAAAGCGGAGCGATGTTACCGGCGCATTGTCGTCTATTTCTGAAAAAGACTTTAAAGCACAACCCATCACCCGGCTCGATCAGGCACTGCAAGGCCGCGTACCTGGCGTGCAGGTAACCAGTGCGGGCGGTGCCCCCGGCGGCGATGTGCGGATCAGGATACGAGGAGCCAATTCGCTCAGTGGCGACAACGATCCCTTGTACGTAGTCGATGGGTTTGTCGGAGCCGATTTCACCACAATCAATCCCCAGGATATTGCTTCTATGGAGGTATTGAAAGATGCTTCTGCCACGGCCATTTATGGCAGCCGGGGAGCCAATGGAGTCATCATTATTAGTACCAAAGGCGGCAAAAAGGGTGAAATGCATGTCGATTTCGGCACTCGTTTTTACTCGTCTGAGCTAATTAAAAGATACAACACCTTGAATGCAGCCGACTTTGCCGAGACAGTCAATGCCCGCGACCTAGCCCTTACCAGCCCCGGACAAACCTATACGCCTCGCTTCTCCGATGCCCAGGTCCAAGGCTTTCGCACCAATGGCGGAACCGATTGGCAGGATCAGATTTTCAGAAAAGCGCCGGGACAGGAATACCAGTTAAGTGTGTCGGGAGGCAATGACAAAACCAGCTTCTTGATTTCTACCAACTTCCTGGATCAGAAGGGCATCATCAATAACTCGGATTTCAAACGCTATTCGGTTAGAGCCAATATCGCCTCCCAGGTTTCCAAAAAGTTTGGCGTCCGTTTCAATTTTACGGGCACCCGAAAAGAAAACAATAATACGGGCGGAACTGCCCAACGCAGCGGCGCGCTAGCCCAAGCGCTGGCCTGGGCTCCGACAACGCCGGTACGAGATGCCAAGGGCAACTATACGCTCTATGACCCCACCAGTTCGCTGTTCGCCAATCCGGTGGCCATTACCAACGAAAGTGAATATTTGGGCGAAAATACCAATGCCAATCTGGTGAGTGGCTTGCGCTATGAATTGCTGGCAGGACTGACCTTGGATGTGCAATTGGGCTTAAATTACCTGAATAATCAGTCAAAATATTTTCAAGGCATTCCAGCTAGCCGGGGCAAATCTTATGCTGGCCGGTCGTCGGGCGAAAATATCACTTGGCAAAACATCAATACCTTAAACTATAAAAAGTCTCTCAATGGTGGCCATAACCTAGATTTCACTGCGGTTTTCGAAACGCAAAAATTCACCGGCACCGGCTTCAACGTCAACGTAACCGACCTGACTTATCCCAACCAAAAGTACGATAACCTGGCGCTGTCAGCTTCGAGCAACATCAATTCCGGGTATCAAAGCTGGAGCTTGATGTCGTTGCTGGGCAGGGTCAATTACTCTTTCAGAGACCGTTACTTGCTGTCGGCAACCGTCCGAAGAGATGGCTCGTCCAAATTTCAGGGCAATAATAAGTACAGTGTGTTCCCCTCGGTAGCGGCTGGATGGCGCGTGTCAGAAGAGGCATTCATGAAAAACATTCCTGCCATTAGCAACCTGAAAATACGCGGTAGTTGGGGGCTTACCGGCAGTCAGGCCATTGGCGCTTATGGCACACTCTCGACTTATGTGACTAACCTGGATGATGCCGGGGTGGTCTTTGATGGGAATGGCAAAAGCATTACCGCCGGTATCCTGATGGGCAATCCGGGCAACCCGGCCTTGAAATGGGAAACGACCGAACAAGTGGATCTGGGCGTAGAACTGGGTCTGCTCAACGACAGAATCTCGTTTACTGCCGATTACTTTGTCAAAAACACCCGCGATCTGTTGATGCTACGCGCCCTGCCCGATTACGTGGGTTCATACAGCATTTATTCCAACATTGGCAAAATTCAGAACAAGGGCTGGGAATTTGCCTTAAATCTGATCCCAATTCAACAAGGAGATTTTACCTGGAATACGTCCATCAACCTTTCGGTGTTAAACAATAAAGTTATTAATCTGGATGGCAAACGGGACACGATTCCGCTCAACGAGAATGTGTTGATTGCTGGTCAGCCGATGAACTCCTTTTGGGGCTACAAATACCTGGGTACCTGGAAGGCCAACCAAGCGGATGAGGCCTTGAAATACAACCTGAAGCCAGGCGATGCCCGCTATGAAGATGTCAATAACGATGGCAAGTTAGACGAAACCGATTACCAGGTTATTGGGAATGGGATGCCCAAAACATCCATTGGCTGGAACAACACTTTTACCTACAAAGGCCTGTCGCTGAACATCTTTTTACAAGGGATGTATGGCTTCGATAAGTTAAACTACACGTATGCCTATGGTATGGTAGGCAGTACCGACGCCAAGGAAATCATCCTGTCGGATATCCAGAACCGCTACATTCCAGGTGTCAACGAAACCTCCGACATTCCGGCCTTTTCTGCTGCTGGCAGCAATGCCTTTACCCAGACCTCGCGCTTTATTGAAAAGGGAGATTTCTTACGGCTGAAAAACGTGAGCTTGTCTTATAGTTTACCCAAATCTTTTTTGAAAAACGTGATGGGTATCCGGGTGTTTGTCAGTGCCACCAACCTACTCACCTTTACCCGTTACCGGGGCATCGATCCAGAATCGAATTCCAGCGCGGTAAGTGGATTGACCTGGCAAAATTATGGAACGGACGTACAACAAGGGCTTGACTTTGGTTCGTACCCTAATTCGAAGACCTACACGCTCGGCGTAAACTTTTCTTTCTAAACCATTCTCCATCAATCGCCATGAAAAAGCTTATCATATATTTTCTTATTCTTTTTGTGTCTTTTACCGGATGCAAGAACTTCCTGGATGAAGATCCCAAAGGAGCCATTGTCGGGGACAATGCCATTAGCAGCGTAGAAGGATTAGAAGCCGCCCTGACAGGCACTTACAAAGGCTTGTTAAGAACCTGGGCTCGTGGTTTTCTCACGGCTTCGATTCACTGCTATGTCATGGGCGGCGACGACCTAAGCACCTACAGAGGAGGCAATAAACAATCGTTCCGGCAAGCCGACCAATTTGCCGTCTCGGCGGGCAACGACCGGATTGTGCAAATCTGGAGTGGCTGCTATAAAACGATTCAGAGTGCCAATAATATTCTCAACAACTACCAAAAAGTTACGGGCGATAAGGCCGCTGTAGATCAGATTGTGGGCGAAGCTTATTTTCTGCGGGGCTTATCGTACTACTGGCTGGTGCGGGGGTTCGGAAAAGTGCCCCTGATTACCACCGCTGACTTTTCTCCTGATTTATTGACCGTGGGCACAAGTGAACCTGCCGCCATTTATGCGTTGATTGAAGCCGACCTGAAACAAGCCGAAACCTTGGTCGGTGACACCAAACGGAATCCTGGTCGCCCCAACAAAGGTTCGGTAAAAGCACTGCTGGCCGATGTATACATGACGGAGGCGGGCTGGCCGCTGAAAGACGCATCCAAATATGCACTGGCCGCCGCTAAAGCCAAGGAAGTGATTGACAACAAGGCTACTTATGGTTTTGAGTTAACCCCGCTCGACAAGCTGTGGTCGGGAGGAGCCGCCTCCATTGGTACTTCCGAAGAAGTGGTGGCCTTCCATACGTCTGACCAGTTCGGCGGGTCGGCCAACGCTTTTTGGGGAAATTCGGCTCAACCTGGAGAAGAAGGCGGCTGGGATGACTTTGTAGCAGAAATACACTTCTTCAACAAATTCCCGGAAGGCAAACGAAAAGATGCCACGTTTTATACGGAGTTTACCAAAGGGGATGGCAGCAAAATAGCTTGGCAAAACAGCAATGCGAAGCATCCCTATTATAAAAAATACAAATTGAATAGCCCCAATTATATTTCCTCCATGCCCGTACACTTGGTTCGTTACGCCCACGTCTTGCTCATTTATGCCGAAGCGCAGGCGCGTTCAGAGGGAACGCCCAGTGCCGAAGCATATACGGCCATCAATGCCGTGCGAGATCGGGCTGGGGCGGCTCAATTGTCTGGCTTGTCTGCCCCCGACTTTGTCAACGCGGTGGTAGATGAGCGAGCCTGGGAATTTGCCGGAGAGTTTACGCGGTGGTTCGACCTTCAGCGCTTGGAAAAAGTGGAAGAGGCCAATGCCGCCGCCAATAAGGATGTGGAAGACCTGACACCTATCGGAACCATTACCAAAGAAGATTATTGGTTTCCTATCCCACTATCCGATGCCAGCATTAACCCCAATTTAGGGCAATGAACAATTAACAATTAACAATTAACAATTAACAATTAACAATGAAATATTAGGAAAAGCCTGGCGGGGTTTTATTGCTCGCCGGGTTTAGACTAAGCCCGTTACCACATTGATAAATAACTAACAACCTAATAACTAACAGACTAATAGCTAATAACCTAACAACTAAGAACCTAATAGCTAATAACCTACTTTACATACACTTCTTACTACTACCTTACCATCAACAAAACTATGAAAACACATTGCAAATCCCTGATGTTGTTCCTATGCCAGTGGCTGGCTATTAGGAACAAGGCGCCCCTATCATTAACCCCGCTATAGGACAGAATTTCATTCATACGCATCGCCTGGCGTACGTCCTGTTTTTTTACCTCTAAATCTCTTATCCTTCAAATTAAGAGCCTGTAAATTCATTTATCCATCAATTGATTAATCTTATTCACTATTGTGAGGTAGCTGGGCTATCTCTTTGTATCCAAATTACCTATTCGCATCATTCAACATGTTGGCTGTGGTACGCTACCAATGGTAAAAAATTGGGATGAAGTACTTATTGTCAAACATGGTAGGATTGGTGCATAACGAATGGGCATACCGCTGGACATGTGTATTCACCCTTCAATGTAGGGGTGAACAAGTACGCTTTTACTTTTTGAATTACTACCTATAATTTTCTTTTAACCTGTAACATGAATGCTATGAACACACTAAGAAACACTTTACTGTTGTGCCTTTGCCTCGTGCTGGCCAGCAAAGCCAAAGCAGATTCGCCTCAATGGCATGGGAATGACCATTTTAAAGTTATTCACCAGGAAGGAATGGTGAGAGTGGCGATGAATAAAATGTCCTGGGAATCTTTTTCTGTCAATATAAAAGATTTAGCTTCAGCCAAGGGAATTATTTCCTTTGAGGTCAAAACCAGCCAGCCCATCCGCTTGCAGATCGACGGTTTTACTGCTGATAAAACCCAAGTCCATTTATGGAACGCTGAAGTGTCGGGAGACGACTTTCAGCCGCTTTTCTACAACTTATCTTCCTCCGCTTTCTCTATTGACCACCTAATTTTCTATGTCAATCCGGGCGAAGCTTATCAGGGAGAGGTGTATTTCAAAGGTTTGGGTGGATCTACTAGCGTGGAAGGCGAAGGCGCTACCCGTAGCCAATTGATTTCACTTTTTCCTAATCCAGCCCGTGAAGTAGTCAATATCGGATTGCCCAACGAAAATTTCGACCAGCTTTCCATATATGATGTCCTCGGAAGACTAGTGCTGGAACAAGCCATTATCGGCGCTAATCAGGTAGTGAATTTACAAGGCCGTAGAGCAGGCGTATACTTGATAAAAGCCAGAAGCAGAAGCCATAACGCTGTGTTAACTACCCGCCTTACGGTACAATAAAATGATTAAACAAAAAAACACCTATCTAAAAAAACCATGAAACGCTATATATATTTAATCAGCTGTTTGTTTCTTTTTGCGGCAACGGCTGTTGCCCAGAAGATTACGCTCACGCCTGCCATGCTCTCCTACTACCAGGGGCAGGGCAATACCAACATCGGTCTGGGGCCCCTGGCCGATGAGCAAGCAAGTATTACGGGTGCTATCAGTGATAACACTGCTGCTCCCCTACCTACTTCCGTTTGGATTCCAAGCTGGGGCGCAAACCCGACTGTACAAGTAAATTTGGGCAGTACCTATGCCCTGTCCCAACTCAATATCTTTGATAGCTGGAACATGGCTAACCTTACCATTAAATACGATAATAATGGTACTTGGGCGCCAGCCACTACCTGGAATATGTCGTATGACCATCGATGGAAATCGATACCGATTGTTGTACAAACCAGTAAGCTGCTGCTGGAATTTTCTGGCCTCAATGCCCAAATTGGCGAACTGTCCGTGTCTGGCTCACTGGTTGGGGCACCACCGCCGCCGCCACCACCCACGCCAGATACGCAAGTACCTACTGCCCCCGCTAACCTGGCTGCTTCTGGCCTGACCACCACCAGCGTTAATCTGGCCTGGACTGCCTCGACCGATAACGTGGGCGTAACTGGATACAATATTTATAACGGAAGCGCCTTGCTGTCAACGGTGACCGGAACCACCAAAGCCATTAGCGGACTAACGGCATCGACTACCTATCTGTTTACCGTAAAAGCCAAGGATGCTGCCAATAACCAGTCGGTAGCCAGCAATAGCGTTACCGTAGTTACTTCTACTCCCCCGCCACCTCCCCCACCGCCGCCACCAGTTGGCACTTGCACACCAGCTAAATTGACTCTGACGGCTGCCATGCTGACCAACGAAAGCGGAAAAGGGGATGCCGGAATGTTAGTGGATGAACAAGCCCTCGCCGGAAATCCAGCGCAGGGACAGGGAGGAACGCCCTCTACTAGCTGGTTTACCGGATGGAACGCCACCGATCATCCAGCGAGTGCATATATTGATTTTGGCAGTACGGCTACGATAGCTTCCATCTTTTTGCGGGATGTCAATGACGCTGGCGGTTTCATGGTACAGAGCGGAAGCCCAGGAAATTGGACTATGCTGTTTACAGATAATTTGAATGGCTATCAGAGCTGGAACCAGCACAATGTGACTATCGCCACGCGCTACTTGCGTTTTACCCGTCAGTCGCAGGGAGCGAATGTATCGGAAGTAGTTATTTACGGCTGCGTTGGCCCAGTAACCCCACCAACGCCCGATGTAACCCCTCCGTCGGCGGTAGCCAACCTTACCACATCCGCTATCACGGGTAGTTCTATTCAACTCAATTGGACTGCTACCGGAGATGATGGCATGGCTAATACCGCTGCCAGTTATGACCTTCGGTATAGTACTGCGCCCATTATCTCGGCTAATTTTGGTAGTGCCTCGCAAGCCGCTGGAGAGCCTGCTCCCTTGGTGGCTGGTACAGCACAATCTTTTGTCGTAACTGGCTTGACGGCTGCCACGACTTACTATTTTGCGCTAAGAGTAAGTGATGAAGTACCCAATGTTTCGGCTATATCCAATATCGTTTCGGCCAAGACGACCATTACTCCGCCCCCACCGCCACCACCACCGCCAGGTTCTAAAATCACGGTGGACAAATTCATGGGAGCCAATGCTTTTGTTGATGATCCAATCAGTAAAATGCAGGCGGTAGGCTTTATTCGGGAATACCATAACTGGAACTGGGATGAAGGCGATATTTGGTCAGGAGGAGGGAATGTGAATTATCCGGGTTACCCCAACAATCAGATCAAATGGGCGCCTAGCCAGGCCGGTGGTGGCGTATGGAATTTCGACACATATTATACGAGCCTGAAAAATGCCGGATTGGGCGTTTCTCCAGCCATCCAGGGATCAGTGAAGTGGTTGCACGGAGGACTAAACTTTGGCGAAGATGACAAGCCAATAGATGAGCCAGGTGCCAGTACCACCAACCCCAATTCTTACGAGAAAAAGTCGCACCATATGTTCCAATATGCTGCCCGGTACGGTTCGACAACGGTGGCGGATAATAAGCTGACGCTAGCGCCTGGACAGCCCCGCAATACTGGAATGAATTTGATCAAGTACATAGAAGACTGGAATGAGCAGGATAAGAATTGGAGAGGCCCCAATGCTGAATTCTCAGCGCAGGAATATGCGGCCATGGCCAGTGCCGATTATGATGGACACGCTAAAACCATGCACCAAGGTTCTGGCACGTTTGGAGTCAAAAATGCCGATCCCAACATGAAAATGGTCATGGGAGGAATTTTCCGGTTGGATTTAGACTATATCAAACAAATGAAAGCCTGGTTTACAGCCAACCGTGCCGACCATAAGTTTGCAGCAGATGTTATCAATTTGCACTATTATTCTTGGAAAGATGACCTAGGCCCTCAAGGCGGAGGTCCGGCGCTAAGCCCCGAAGAGAGTGACTTTAAAGGAAAACTGAAACCATTTGTCGACTATCGGAACCAACACTTGCCAGGAGTAGAAGTATGGGTTTCAGAATTTGGCTGGGACACGAATCCGGGTTCTCCCCTGGCTCCTCCACCCATCGGACCTTTCGATTTGCAGGAAATACAAGGCCAATGGTTGGTAAGGGCTTATTTAGCTTTGGCTGCTGCGGGCGTAGACCGGGCTCAGATGTATATGCTGCGCGATGTAAATCCCAGTGATCCCACCTGGTTCTCCACCAGCGGACTGGTAGGACCCAAAGATGACTGGACACCGAAGAAGTCTTGGTACTACGTTTCGACGATGAAGAAAACCCTGACCAATATGTTGTTCTTGGGCGAGGTGGCTTCTACTGACCCCAATGTGCTCATTTACAAGTTCAAAGACGTCAATAGCGCGAATGGTGCGTACGTAGTTTGGGCCAAAACCAAGTCTAATTACACTGTTAACTATAGCCTGACTTTGGCTGGTGCTGCCACCACTGCCAACAAAGTGGAAATGGTGGCAGGAGATGCGGATGGCGTAAGTACACCGCTATCCATTACTGCCGGTAAAGTTTCGGTGAATGTGAGTGAAAGACCCGTGTTTATTAAAGTAAATACTATTCAATAAGGACGGTTCTGTAGTGATTAATTTTAAAAGGCAGGCTTTATGGGCCTGCCTTTTTGCATTTGCAGGTAAGAGACTCCTGGCAAAACAACCCTTGTTGATTTGTTCGGGGTTGAGTAGTTTTGTCATAAAATACGGCATGTCAAAAAGAGTTTTCGTCACCGGGCTTGGCATTATTTCAGCCATCGGACATACTATACCAGATACATTGGCCGCCCTGCGATTGGGTCGTACCGGCATTGGCAAGATTTCCTACCTGGATACCCTACATAAAAATGATTTACTAGTCGGTGAAGTAAAATACTCCAATGAGGAATTGTTACGTATGACTGGCGTTTTAGATCATATTCCTTATACCCGAACTGCCTTGCTCGGCATGCTAGCCGCCAAATCCGCCTTGCAAGATGCTGGTATTGAGGATGTAAAAGCCATGAGAACTGGCCTGATTTCGGCCACCAGCGTAGGTGGAATGGATAAGGGAGAACAGTTTTATGCTGACTTTATCAAGAATAATAGCCGGGGCAGGTTAAAGAATATTGTGACGCACGACTGTGGTGACAGCACCGAAAACATGGCCGATTATTTAGGCATAAAAGACTATATCAGCACGATCAGTACCGCCTGTTCTTCATCGGCCAACGCCATTATGTTTGGCGCCCGCCTAATTAAAAATAATTTACTTGATCGGGTAATCGTAGGCGGCACCGACGCTTTAACTAAGTTTACGCTCAATGGCTTTAATACCTTAATGATTCTGGACAAGAATGAATGCAAGCCTTTTGATGAGAACCGGAAAGGCCTGAATTTAGGCGAAGGAGCGGGTTTTATTGTCATCGAATCGGAGAAAGCGGTCAATGCCAGCGGAAAGAAGGTACTGGGTGAACTGACAGGCTATGCCAATGCCAACGACGCTTACCACCAAACAGCCTCCTCGCCCGAAGGCCATGGCGCTTACCTGGCCATGAAACAAACCCTGGAGATGAGCGGGCTGGACACTAGCGCCATCAGTTATATCAACGCCCACGGCACGGGGACGCCGAACAACGACCTATCCGAAGGCCGAGCCATCGAAAAGATATTCGCTTCGGGCTTGCCTAAAATCAGTTCTACCAAAGCCTTTACCGGACATACATTAGGCGCTTGCGGTGGCATTGAGGCCATTTTTGCTCTTTTAGCCATCAACCACGACATCGTCATGCCGAATTTGAATTTCTCTACCCAGATGAAGGAATTGAATTTCACCCCAGTAACGGAGTTGCTCACCGAGGCTGGCATCCGACACGTGATGTCCAACTCGTTAGGCTTCGGTGGGAATTGCTCTTCTCTCTTGTTCTCGAAGGTATAGTCGTCAGGTATTAGTAATTAGCCGTTAGTAGTTAGGGTTTGTTAAGAAATAAAGTGTACAATTTAGCCACCGGGATTGTGTTATTTTACAAGGCGTAAAATCCTTCAATAGCAGCGCTATTCAAGGATTTTGCAACGCAGAAAAATGAAACAAGAACTAGGTGGGGCCGCCTAGGCTAAATGTACAGGTCATTGCGTAACAAACCCTTAGGTATTAATCGAATAACTACTGAGTGATTATCAGAAACTTGTTGCAAGCAGTAATACAAGTAACCGTAACTATAGTATTTCAACCTGATAAACATCCTACAGGCTACCGTCTAATCACTAAAAGCTACCTACTAAAAGCTAATTACTAAAAGCATGGATATTTTTATCAAAGGATTGGGAAACGTTTCTCCTCAGCATACCTTCGCTCAGGACAGTTTTTTAGAAGAGGTAGTCGAATACAACCATAATGCTCTCTCTTGCATAGAACCCAATTATAAAGACTATATCGATGCGAACTCCGCCCGACGGATGGGGCGAATCATAAAGATGGGCGTGGCT
This sequence comes from Bacteroidota bacterium, assembly GCA_040385915.1. Taxonomy (GTDB): domain Bacteria; phylum Bacteroidota; class Bacteroidia; order Cytophagales; family ES-bin-26; genus ES-bin-26. The sequence goes on along the minus strand of JAZKGK010000262.1, from coordinate 3,386 downwards.
GCGTCGATGGCTTGCCTGAAAGATGCGGGCATCCAACAACCCGATGCCATTATTACCGGCACGGGCTTGGGTTGTATACAAGACACCGAAAAGTTTCTTTCTTCCATTATTGAGCACGGGGAGCAATTGCTTACTCCCACTTCTTTTATCCAGTCGACGCACAACACCATCAGTGCGCAAATCGCCTTGATTCTGAAGTGCTTACAATACAACTACACCTACGTTCACCGCGGTTTCTCTTTTGAAAGCAGCCTGCTCGACAGTCTGATGTTATTACGGGAAGGCACTGCCCAACACGTATTGCTCGGTGGTGCCGACGAAACGACTCCTAACACTTTTACCATTATGCAGCGGCTAGGCCATTGGAAAAGGCAAGCGGTGAGTAATTTGAACTTGCTAGCGGCGCATTCCAAAGGGACCATTTCCGGAGAAGGCGCTTCGTTTTTTCTGCTATCGAATGAACCAGCGGAGAATAATTATGCCAAGCTAGTATCGGTGACTACGCTCTATAAGCCAGCCGATTATAATGAAATAGAGGCAACGATTACCCGTTTTTTGCAAGATGCTTCTCTCGAAGCAAAGGAGATAGATTTAGTGTTGTTTGGCCTCAATGGCGATGTGGAAGGGGATGGAATTTATCATCATTTACAGCAAAATTATTTTGCCCAACAACCGGCCACTTATTTTAAACACTTGTGCGGTGAATACCATACGGCTTCCTCGTTCGGCTTATGGCTGGCAGCCAAAATGATCCGGCACCAGCACATCCCGGAAGTGGTCAAACTGAATACCTTTTCAAAAATGCCCATTCGGAATGTGTTAATTTACAACCACTACCGAAACATCAATCATTCCTTGATTTTACTTCAAAGTTGCTAATTGTCACGTTTTATTGAGGGAGTAATGGGTACTTCGGCCACCAGCCAAATCCTTCACCAGAATTGCTTTATCAACCAAATCTTGAATATCTCTCCCTGCTGTATCCTGGGAACATTTCATCATTTTAGCCCATTTGGAGGAAGTAAGCTCACCAAAAAAGTCATCAAATAGCTTATTGATCATTTTTTTCTGTCGTTCATTTAATGGTGTAGTGGCGTGCTTTCGCCAAAAGTCGGCCTTGGCAAGTATGGCTGACAGAATATCATCTGTGGCATGCAGTGCCTTTTGCAGACAGGATAAAAACCATTGAAGCCAGGCCGTAATATCTAAATCACTCTTTTGCGTAGACTCCAATATCGAATAATACGCATTTCGTTCTTGGATAATTTGGGCAGACATGCTATAAAAACGCTTTTCTGTATTGTCAGCCCTGGCAAGCTGCATATCGGTAATGGCTCGGGCTATCCGTCCGTTACCATCATCGAAGGGATGAATCGTAACAAACCAAAGGTGCGCAATTGCTGCTTTCTGTACTGGGTCTATCGTACTATCGCTGTTGAACCATTGCAGAAATTTCTCCATTTCGCCTTCTATCCTTTCGGCCTCTGGTGCCTGGAAATGAACCTTTTCTCGCCCCATTGGGCCAGAGACTACCTGCATAGGTTCTTGCGTTTGATCACGCCAAGCGCCGACAGCCATTTTTTGCAGGCCACTCCTACCCGTGGGAAACAGGGCAGCGTGCCAGTCGAAAAGCCGATCCTTTGTCAAGTCTTGGCCATAATTCTGGGTGGCCTCCAGCATCATTTCTACTACTCCTTCTACATTCCTATTGGAAGCAACCATTCCGGCAACATCTATTCCTAGGCGTCGAGCCACGGAAGAGCGTACTTGCTCAGGATCGAGATTTTCTCCCTCTATTTGGGTCGATTTCAACACATCTAGGGTGAGGGTTTGTAAAATGGCCTCTTCTTGAAGGTCAAATCCGAGCGCTTGCATGCGTCCCAATATATTTCCCTGGCTATGACGCACTTTTCCAAGTGATGGGGCAATTTCATCGGTATTCCATTGAAACGCTGGCCAGCCTTGATATTGATAGATATACATTCTCCGCAGATTATGCGTTAAATATCTTCATTAATCTTTACAAAGCCAACTAATCTCCGCATGACATGCGGAGATTAGGCAGGGTATTCTCCGCATGAGGAAAATGATATGCTAACCACTTACTTCCTTTTTTCTGAAAAAGTGGTTGATTAAGTCTAGGGAAGGGCCGGTCATACAGGTGGTGGCGAGCGCCATCAGTACCATCATGGCAAACACTTCGGGTGATAGAATGCCAAGGTCATAGCCAATATTTAATACGATCAATTCCATCAGGCCGCGGGTATTCATTAAAGCCCCGATAGATAAGGCGTCTTTCCAGGAGAGACCCACGACTCTGGCCGTAAGGCTACTACCTAAAAACTTGCCTGCTACAGCCACTAAAATAATTACTCCGCAGACTAGCCACAGTTCGCCCGTGTTCAATAAGCCTATTTGCGTTCTCAGGCCAGTCAGGACGAAGAAGAGAGGCAAGAGCAATACAATGCTGACATCTTCAATCTTTTCAATCAGCTTCTGCTTCATATTCAATGTCTCAGGAACAATCACGCCAGCCAAAAAGGCGCCAAACAGCGCATGGATGCCTATTACCTCCGCTAGGTAAGAGGAAACAAGCAGCAGGACAAACATAAAAGCAATGGCGGTTTTGGTCAGATTGTCGTTAACGGCATACCTCACACCCATTTTTCGGAGCAAAGGGCGCACAGCATACATCATAAAAGTGACATAGCCAATGGCTAGGCCAATGGTAAATAACGCATTGACAATAGAACCAGCTTTTACAATGGCCACCACTACAGCCAGAATACACCAAGCCGTTACATCGTCAGCGGCGGCGCAGGTGATGGCCATAGCGCCCAAAGCGGTCGTGGTTAAATTCCTTTCCTGGATGATGCGGGCTAGTACCGGAAAAGCGGTAATGCTCATGGCAATTCCCATGAAAAGGGAAAAAGCTACAAATGAAATGGCCGTTGGAGCAAAACGATTGTATAAAAAATAAGACAGCAAAACGCCTAGAAAGTAAGGAAAAATGATGCTGGCATGGCTAATAACAACCGCCTGTCGGCCTTTGTCTTTCAGCATTTTAACATTCAATTCCAGCCCAATAATAAACATAAACATCAATAAACCTATCTGGCTTAAAAACTGCAATGTCTGTAGCGACTGAGGAGGAAATACAAAGGCAGACAATTGCGGAAACAACCGCCCAACCACCGACGGCCCTAAGACAATCCCCGCCACAATTTCTCCGATGACCGTTGGCTGCCGAATCTTTTTACACAAGAAGCCAAATATCTTCCCAAAGAAAATGATAGAGATAATTTGAAGGATTAAAATGCTAAGAGGGCTGTTGACGTTATGCCACAACTCCTGCATAAATAGCTCTGTAGCGTTGGCATTATTAG
>JAZKGK010000261.1:0-10248 GCA_040385915.1 Bacteroidota bacterium | reverse complement strand
TCAAAGAACAAACGGCGGGCAAGATTTCAATACCCGAAGGTGCGATTAAGACATTGATCCTCTTGTGCGTATTTCCTCGTCACCTCACTATTTCAATACCCGAAGGTGCGATTAAGACCCCTCTTTGGCCGAATACAGTTTAGCCTTACCCCTCAATTTCAATACCCGAAGGTGCGATTAAGACAATCAATTTATACATCAAAGAACAAACGGCGGGCAAGATTTCAATACCCGAAGGTGCGATTAAGACATTAACTGATAGATCCCGTTCCTGTTCCCGTTTGTGATTTCAATACCCGAAGGTGCGATTAAGACTCCGCAAAGGCTCGCTCTTGCGCTGCTAAAAACTCTTATTTCAATACCCGAAGGTGCGATTAAGACGATGACCAGGCAAGGCGTACCATTATTCTACCCATTCATTTCAATACCCGAAGGTGCGATTAAGACCCGCCGACCGATGACAGCCTTTAATCTGGCTTCAGCGAATTTCAATACCCGAAGGTGCGATTAAGACTGAGGCAAGTTCCGTCAAACCTCCGTCAAACCTACATTTCAATACCCGAAGGTGCGATTAAGACTTTGGAATAATTAATAGGTGACTCAACTGGTAACTATTTCAATACCCGAAGGTGCGATTAAGACGACAAAACCAACGATATACGAAGCATTGAGCAAGGCTCATTTCAATACCCGAAGGTGCGATTAAGACGGACTTGCTTTTCGAGGTAAAATCATTCCCCATTCCATTTCAATACCCGAAGGTGCGATTAAGACGGCCATTCGTAACGACGCTATCATACATACCATTACTTAATTTCAATACCCGAAGGTGCGATTAAGACTTTTTTAATTCAGCATCTGATTTTTTATTTTCTTCTGATTTCAATACCCGAAGGTGCGATTAAGACTTTTACGCTTCCTATTGCTACCTCCTCATCAGGCCTTAATTTCAATACCCGAAGGTGCGATTAAGACACATTATCAATGGGACAACCGGCTCGGTGATAATTCGATTTCAATACCCGAAGGTGCGATTAAGACCCAGACCCAGTACAAGCAACTACTCAAAAACACAGGCATTTCAATACCCGAAGGTGCGATTAAGACGCATCTTTGAAAAGCAGCTTGCCGTTCATTTTTGTGATTTCAATACCCGAAGGTGCGATTAAGACCTCGATTATAATGTTAGGAATGTTGTACCCTCCATTGTATTTCAATACCCGAAGGTGCGATTAAGACGACTGCTATATTCTCGATCTACAGCTATAGCACCACAGATTTCAATACCCGAAGGTGCGATTAAGACATTCGCACACGTTTCGAGGCGATTGGTGCAGAATAATATTTCAATACCCGAAGGTGCGATTAAGACTTTTTGCCAGCTACGGAACCGGCGAAGAATACCCGAATTTCAATACCCGAAGGTGCGATTAAGACGTAATTACTTTCTCTCCCACCAGTTCGAATTGATCCAATTTCAATACCCGAAGGTGCGATTAAGACTCGGCTCGCTTCATTGCGGTGTACCAGGATAACAAATTTCAATACCCGAAGGTGCGATTAAGACTGGAAATAAATTGGGAATGAACGGCATCGAGCTGCATATTTCAATACCCGAAGGTGCGATTAAGACTGATGGTGGTGGCGTGGCTATCTCTGGACAAACGGCATTTCAATACCCGAAGGTGCGATTAAGACAAATAAATGGGCAGCGACAAGAAGGGTTTCATCTCCATTTCAATACCCGAAGGTGCGATTAAGACCTCATTAGCCCAATGGCTTGAAACAGACGAAAATTACATTTCAATACCCGAAGGTGCGATTAAGACCCGCCGAAAAAATGCCTCTCAGGCACTTGACTGGGGGTTTTTATGAGATAAAAGTAGCAAAAAAGCGTCAGCTCCTACTACTGCAAAATAGGCGGGAGGCTGACGACTTATCGAAAAATGGATTTTAAGCTTTGGTTAGTCCTTTTTCTAAAAAATCTTATCGGTTTGTCTATTCAAAAACACCGCAGTGATTTTTTGGAGAGGGGCTGACGACTTATAGAAATCGGCTTCGGTTGACATTATCCGTGCCTAAAGCAATGCGCTCAACATAACGCTCGTCGCGAAGTTGATAAAATACCACGCCATCTTTATCCTGCAATAGTGCGTTGGCTTCGAGTTGCAATTGCTTCAGTTGGGCAACGGTCAGTTCGCCTTCAAAAACGGAGTTTTGAACCCAAGTCAGATATCGCCGAAATAGCTTGAGCATCTTGCCTACTCGCTTTTGGTTGACATCATACACAGCAATACAGAAAGGCATCGTTACAAACGGTTAAAACAAATTGTTCTTACCACCACATATGAAAACCCTGGTAGGGATCGGCTACCGGGTCGCAGAGGTGACGTACTAATTTGTAGCACTCTAACCGGATAAGCCGCTCATAAGAAACTTTCCGGTCGAGAGTCCGGTGTTGCACGGTCTGACTCAAGCGCTCGTCCCAATGGGCTACCACAATTTTACGTCCCGCCTCCGATAGATAACAACCACCCAGGTGTTTCTCAAAGTGCCTCGGCGTTAACTCTCCGGTTTTGAGTAGCCGAAAAATCATCCGATCTACCAAAAGTGGTTTGAACACTTCGGCCAGATCCAAGGCCAGTGAAAACCGACGATCACCCGGTTCGTGCAGGTAGGCGATGGTTGGATCAAGGGCGGTGCGGTAGATTTGGCGCAATACGGTTGTGTAACAGAGGGAATTGCCAAACGAAATGAGTGCATTGAGTTCGTTAGAGGGTGGGCGACGTTCGCGTTTATTAAACGGAAAACGGGCAGCCACATCTTTGCCCAGAAAGCAAGGCCAGAGTTTGTAGTAACGATCCCGAATACGTCCTTCTACCGCCATCAAAGTGGGAATGTCAGTAGTGAGGGGGAGCGCCTCCCGGTCTCTTTTCAGGTCAATTAGTGTCTCTTGCACAGCCAACTGCTCCTCGCCCATCAATCGGGGTTGGTAGTATTTAATGACCCGTTCGATGTTGAAGAGGGCTGACTCCACAAAGGCGCGTGCCAGCAACAACCGACGTTTCGGACTTAGGTAATGCTTTGCTTGCTCCACCCGTAGTCGGCCCGACAATTGGCTCTCCCGTGGAAAAAGAGTGGCTGTATAGTGGCCGTAATAATCGTAAAAGAAAGCGGGAATGCCTTGCTGGCCTAAAAATGTGACCAGCTTGGTATTGATGTCAATCTCACCAAAGAAATACAGGCTTTCCACAGCTTCGACCGGAAAAGGCGTCCGGCCAGCGTCGGGTTGGGACGAGGGCAAACCTGTGTCTTCGGGATTATCATCGGGTTGGCGTTCGCCGGTTGCGCGTTCCAGCGCCAGGGTATTATGCTGCCTTCGCAAGCGCCCGTTGGAAAATAGATAGTGAGGTCGTTTCATAGTCTTAACCGTAACAGAGTTCTTCAAAAGCACATTTGGCGCAAAAGCTTCGTTTAGCTAGCCGAGGTGGAGGTACGTCCTGAGCGGCTACTTGCCGGATGTCCTGCACTATCGCGGCCAGTTCCGTGATGTGTTCCGGTTCCAGGGTCACAGGTTCCGTCCGGCGCAACAAGGGATAATCCAACTGTCCCCTGAATGGCGAGCCATCGGGTCGAACCACGCCATTGCGATGGAGCAACCACAGATAAAAACGAACCTGCCAGTGGTGCGCTTCCTCACAGGATCGACCTTTCTTGGTTTCGTGAAGTACGCCCGCTTTCAGATTGGCCCGATCAATTTTGCCTACCAGTGAGGTGCCATCCGGAGCCTCGGCTTCCAATTGAAGGTGCTTATCGGCGCGGTCGTAAGAGTGCTCATCCACGAGACGACCCAGCGCCACTGCTTCGGACTCCTGCTCCATCCAAAGCCCACGAATTGATAGCCAGGCTTTTCGCGGACAAATCCGGTAATAGCCCACGAGCATTCCGCCGATGCGGGGAGCAGCGCCCTGAAAACAAGAAACAGCATTCATAGGTCAAAAGAATGAAGGATGAGTAGTTAAAGCTCAAAATCCAAAGGAATCGTTGGTATCTCGCAATGGCTTTCCAGGAAGTTGTTGCGGTCGCCGAACCATTCAAGTACTTCTTCGCGGCACAAACGGGTGGGTTGCACGCTCAAAAAAGCGTGATAGGAGCTGTGCGGCCAATCGTCCAGGTGGCGCACAAAGCCATGGTGTACAGGATTGTAATGAACATACCGGATTAGTCGAGTGTAATAGGTGTCGTCGGTAATGAGTTTACGTTTGATGTTTTGGCGGAACAGGCTGCCACTTCGGTCATGCCTCTTGTTAAATGCCTGCGTGTAGCCATTCAGAAAATGCGAAAACTGCTGGCTGACTAGGCGTTGTAATAGCTCCAAACCCAACTCTCCAGACTCTAACGCTTGGAGGGTTTCAAACCCTCCAAGCGTTTTGGCTTCAACAGTTTCTTCCGGCAACTTCTTTTTCAGCCGGTAAAACGCTCGCAATTCTTCTGCCGACCGAATCCGTATCACTAGATGGAAATGATTGGGCATAAGGCAATAGGCGTACGTAGCAGCCACCGGATGGATATACTCTGCGTACTTTTGCAGAAAATACCGGTAGTTTTCCTCCGTCCGAAACAGGTTATCATCGCCATTACCATGGTTATAAACGTGGTAGATTCTTTCCGTTTCGAATGGTGGCTGCTTCATCATGTGTATGGATAAATAACCCTCCAAGGGTTCCAAACCCTTGGAGGGTTGTCGGTTGTACTTGGAGGGTTTTGTTTCTAGTTCGTTTCTTTTACTTCCCTTTTTTCTTCTTCGCCGATGCTTCAATCTCCTCGATTACCTTCTTGCCGAAGCGATCAGGGAATTCGGTGGTACGCAGGTAGTCTTCAGCTTGCGACAAGGCTTCTTCGATAGTAGAGGAATCTTCATCTTCCCAGCAAACGCCGCCCGCATCAATAATGGTCAGCAGCGCATCAGAAGGGCTGTCATCATCTATTCCTAGTTGAATATAGCCGTGGTTTTCAATCCAGTAGGCGAGGTAAGGATACTTGCTTGAAAAGGACATAATGTTAGGTTTAAAGGATAGTTACTGATTTTCGTAATCGAAGGCTTGCATCAAGGCAATGAGCTTTTGTTCGGCTTTTTCAAGGGCGTCAGCACTTCCAACTGACCCCGCTACATAGCTTGCTGCAATGGGTGTTATAAATAACTCAGCTTTCGTTGTTTCATCAATTTTAGGTGAAGCTTGTGGACGCTCACTATCTTCTCGCAAGTCTCCACGGATGGCATAGGCAATTTGATTAGCATTATCGCTGATGGCAATAGCCACGGTTTCCATTAAGCTAAAAGTACGGGCTTGGTTGGAGGTGATTCGCCAATTAAGGAGCGCATGAGCTAGTGCCGGAATGATTTCCTGGCGTTTTTCTTTGGGACACACCAGACAATTACCAAAGATATTTTTTCCTTCTACCCAACCTTCAGCCTTTAGTTTTTCCTCAATATGAGGAAAGAGTTCCGGTTCAAGTTTGTTGGTAGAAACGCAGAATAACGTGCGCATGTCAATGGCTATGTCATAAACAAATAGCCCCGTTGCGCGGGTTTGGTCTTGAATAAAAGCGCGGTTAGGCAGATTGCGTTTATTTGTAGTCAACCATTCATTCCGTTCTTCATCGGTGAGTTTAGCTCCTCTGCTTTTACCATCCAGCCAGTAAACATTCACTTTATGATGCTCTGGATGAGAAGTACGGTCGAAGGTTAAGTTTTCAGTAGGATATTCAATCCCACCTAACAATGGATGAAGTGGGCGCATAGCTGATATAGAAAGCGGACTGCGCCTTTTTACGGTAAAGCTTCCACTCTCTGCTTTCATATAACCTCCCAATAATTGATCGGTATAAGTTGGATCACAAGGAGAATGTGGCTCTTTTTGGCTCGCTTTATTTTCTTTTTTATCAATTTCCCAATTAAAGGTAATGGCTGCAAAAGGCAGATCCAGCGCCTCTATTACCGACCGCTTTACCTGCTGTCCGCTTGAGTAAGCCATTCGTTTACCAAATTGCGGGTCAATAAAGTATTTCTGACCATCATTTACGCTAAATACAGTATGTTCCGCATGACGCAAACCGCGTAGATAGATAAAAGGAGATTTTTTCATTTGCTAATTGTTTGAAATTGCGTTTTTAGATTTTTGATATTGGTACTCAAAGCGGATCAGTGTAGCAAACAATGGAAAATTGTCCGCAGGCATCTTAATTACCTGTTCTACTACTTGCCGGAAAGTCTCGGCATTAACTGGTGTTTTTGCTAAAATTTCGGTCAACTCATCAATGAATTCACGGATATTCTTAGCCTCTCTTACCTTTTTAGCCTCCTGGCTGAAGTTTGTCTTCCCTCGGTTATTGTCTTTATCCTTGTTCTCGAAATCTGATAAGGCTCTGGCAACCTCCGAGGCTAAATTGAGTAATTCAGTTTTGTTCAACATGGCAATGATCCACAGTTTATAAAGTTGATAATCGAAGTAGGATGTTTGATCTGAAAATTTATAATCTTTCCCTTGGGCAAATGGTACGGAACCTTGGGGCATATAAGTGCGAAGCTTATCAGGCTCTAAGGCTTTCAATCCAATGGTGCCTAGCTTACAGGCTCCTTTAAAGTTGAAAAAGGTCTGTAGTTCCTCTATTTGCTTATCCCGCAGTATCGTATCCTTTTCGGAAAGGAAAATAGCGTCTCTGAACTCGTATATTTTCCGTACTTCTGGTAGATAAAGGTTGATAAATCCCAAGGTCGTGTTGGTCTGCGAAAGGTTATAGGCATACGCGGTAAGGATTTGATTGGGGTATTTTTGGGACAAGGCAAAAACCACTTTTGACCAGGCAGTGGTCGGAATGGCGATATTTCCCATAACTTCAGAAGTTTCTACCCGAAACATCTCACAAGGGTCTTCCGCATTAAAGTTTTTGCCGAAGCTATGAGCAAGCCAATGCCCATTCCAGGTTTCAATTTGTTTGTCTTTCAGATTGGGCGTTTGTTGCAAAAACTGCCGGTAATACTGCCAGCCCTGATACAAAGCCCAAAGGACTGCCGATTCATTCATCAGCATCACAAAACCACCACTTACACCAATTCCTAATGCTTCCCCTATCCAGGAAGCATACATTTCTTCTGCGTCAATTCTAAAATCAATCGATGAGAGTTGACCGGAAGTGGTTGCCTGAATTTCTTCGGCAGCATAGCCGACAAAAACAGCCCCGCTAGCTACACCACTGCTTAGTTTCTTCCGCAAACTATTGTACTGCGCTAGCGATTTACTTCCATACTTTTTCACATCCTCCTCCTTAGGCTTTTGAAAGAAAGGAGAATTACTCACGTGTATCAGTTGGCTGCCATCCGTGAAAAATAATTCAAAGAATACCTCATCAAAAAACTCCGCTGCCGTAAGACTTTTGCCTTCCCGCTCATTATAGAGTTTGAGGAATTTTTTACCGATGTAGCTCGTGTACATTTCTATATAAAGTTAGAGTGTTCAACCATTTGCAGGCCGTAGGTACGGTAAGCAGCACTATCTTGCGGTACGACAAACGGATACGCGCCTACTTCCAGTTGCTCGTAGTTGGCTCTGCGGGAAGCGATGGTTTTATAATTGAGGGGAATTTCCATTTGCAAGCGTTCTTCCCAGTTGCCCTTTAGGTAGGCCTCTCGATCATCGGCCAAAATACAGGTCGCACTTTCAATTTCAAGGGCTTCTACCAACACGGCGCGTTTGTAGTTAGTTAGCTCTTTAATGGTGTATTTTCCATTCTTGAAAATCAGATGGGTGTCGATCTCTTTTCGGTCTAAGACCGGGTATACCGCATTAATTCTTTCCTGCAAACTACGCTCTTGCAGTACTTCCCCGCCGTCGGGTAATTGATCAAAGCTGGCTTTCAATACCTCCAATTGGTAGGGCAATACATTACCGACTGGCGCAATGATGTGAACCGGCTTGTATTTACCAATTGTGTGTACATTACGCTTGCGGTTTACCCGGCCAAAGCGCTGAATAAGGCTATCTAATGGAGCGCATTGGGTTATCATCCGGTCAAAACTGATATCCAGACTTACTTCTACCACTTGTGTAGAAACCACCAGACAAGGGGAATGCCCGTTACCGAACTCTGCACTTCCATCTCCGTTGATCTCTGATTTTAACTGGCTTTCTAAATTCACTCGGTCGCCTCGTTTGAACCGACTGTGAATAAGCATTTTGGGTATATCGGGGAACGCCTTGATATAACTTTCAAAGGCTGCCTGGGCTTTGCCAATGGTATTGTAAATCACAAGAACCTTTTCCTTGTTCTCAAAGGCCTGACGCAATAGCGATGGTATTTCCGCTTCGTCTTGCAGCTTAAATACCTCGTGTCGATTGAATGTATCTAACACCTCATCGGGTAGTTTCACTTCGTAAACTGCGCTCTGTCCGCCAAGTATGTTTAAGAGTTCATCATACAGAACGGTAGGCATCGTAGCGGTTCCAATATGAATTCGGCAATCAAGCCGCAGCAAGGTTTTGACGATGTCCAAAATCATTGCCCGCGAATAATCTGAATACGTGTGTATTTCGTCCAGAATCACATCCGTTCCCTGCACATCGAGCATGACACTTTCAAAACCTGAGGTACCAAAGACCATTGCGGCCAACTGATGCGGAGTCAATACTTTCACTGCCGAGCCAACCAGCGGCTGTAAAATCTGTTCATCCAAGCGATTTTTAACCACTATTTTAGAAATAGCGTGCAGTAGGCGAATATCTTCATTGGGTACGTTTTCCTTGATTCGCTCATACATGGCGTTGATGGAAGCCTGAAAAGGAAGCGTATAAAATACACGTCCCTGACACCGACGCAAAAGGAAGTCGGTTTTTCCTGCCCCCGTTGGTGCAACCACCAACGTATGCTTTCGGGAATCGTCTGTTAAGATCTGAGAAAGCGGATACAGGGCGCTTTTGCGTTGCTCTTCACGGTAAAAGTCCAGATTTGGAATCTCAAAAAGTGGTTTGAGTTTAACGTGGGTTTGATGCATAAACGCTGAAGCAAAATGGTCTGCTGATTTGAGCAATCCCCGATATGGTGACCAACCGACCTTTTTTGTTTCGCAGTATTCTGCTACGTATTCTAATGCACTTATTGCTTCTTCCAGAGAGATAGTACGGGTAGTGAAGCCGAATTTTTCTAAAATCTGCAAGCCGTAACCCCGCCAATTCTCCCAATCTTTCAAGTGGTGTTCCTTCCAATGCCGGTCGTTTTGATCCAGGTCCAGTATACCTCTTCCACTCGCATCATTTTCAATAGACTTATGGTGCGCAACGACCAGCTCTATCAGCGTGTCCCATTCATTCTTTGGAAAAATTGGTAAAAAGGCTAATGAGGAAATCTCGTGACGATGGACAAAGTCCCATTCCTGCTTTTCCGAAAGGCTAGCCCCGTTAATTCCCTGAATTTTTCTTTGAAAATGAGGATGTGCTTTACCCAAGTCGTGTAAAATAGCTCCTCTTTTAGCGAGTTCTACATCAAAACCAAAGGCGAAATTCGGTGCGAACTTTTCAATGGCTTGTGTTACTTGTTGCGTGTGCTCTAGCAGCGTAAGGCTGCCATAATTCTGGCTTTTGGCTAATATCTCGTGGAGTGGTTTCATCTATTCGCGAATGGGATTACCAGCTACTTTTAATTCTCCAAACATTTCTGCACCTGCGGCAAAGCGATTATAGCCGACTTTGAAGCCCTTTTCGGCATCCGTAAAAACCAATTCAAACCCGTCTATGGCTTCAAATTCTTCTACTGAAAGTCGTCCAATCAATTCGGGGAAAAGTAAGTCCTCGTTTCTGCACAGGCAAATAGTCTGACAAATTGCTGTATTGGCATCTTCCTCGTATCCAAAAGCCAGGTATAAATTCGGATTAAGTATCACGCCGCGGCTCAGAATACCCATATTGGTTTTGTAGATGCCTTTTTCTTTATTGGCACTGAACCCACCTTTTGACCAGGTACGTTCTTGTTGGACATCAATTCCTTGGTAATTAAGCCGATGCCGTTTAATTTTCTGAATCTTGCCGGTTTCAGCTAATAATTCTGGAAACAGCTTCTTCTCTATACCTTCCACAATAGAAGGTGTCAAAAACTGTTGACTAAATGTCTCACTATCCCTTACCGCCGTCCAGGGTTTGATATAGCCAAAAGGTCCTGTGTACCGGACTACATAATAAAGTTCTTCGTTCATAGTCA
>JAZKGK010000260.1:9326-10848 GCA_040385915.1 Bacteroidota bacterium | reverse complement strand
ATCTTTAATAGTAGCCACTGTAACTCGGCTGTTGTGCTTAATTTACCATTTATAACAAGAGATAACCGAAAAGACAAAAACAAAGCCAAACCATCTTTTATCAGTACCAACCGCGAAATTAACCCGAAACACTGTAAAAAAACAATAAAGCCATTAGAGTTGTCAATATCCAGCCATCAGTTTTGTGGTCTTCAATAAGTGATTATCATTTAGTCGTAGCCCGCACCATTCGAAGGCGCAAAGGTATGTAAAAAGAGGCGGGATGTAGTCGGGAAGAAAATGTCAAACCGTGGAATGGAAAAGAATTACTCGCTCACTTTATCCAACAAGCGGGGCTACTGGTCAGCGTTTCTCTAAATAATGTATAGAAAATAGTTTCCATTTCGGGCAATTCAGCCAGAACGGTAGTGCTAATAAGCGCATACTTTTGTTACCTTGGCTCCCTTTAGGGCTTGCTACGTAATAACCTATACATTTAGCCTGGTTATTTTCTTTTTTTTCTGCGTTGCAAAATCCTTGAATAGCGCTGCTATTGAAGGATTTTACGCCTTGTAAAAGAATGGGGCCGCCCAGGCAAAATCCCGGCGGCTAAATTGTACACTTTATTGCGTAACAAGCCCTTAGCCTTCATCTTTATCCTCTAAACCTATTGCGTTAGCCTATGAAATCTGTTGTGTATTTTTCCCTTTTAGCAGTTGGTATATTACTGCTGAACTTTACTTTCCCAGTCAAGAAAAAGCGGGTTATTTTTCTTGGCGATTCTATTACTGCCGCCGCAACAGAGCCAGGCGGCTATATTACTTTGTTGTCTGGTATGCTAGACAATGCGGGGAAAGGCAATGACTTCGACTTGATTGGTGCAGGGATTGGCGGAAACCGCGTGCCTGACTTACAAAAACGCTTGCAAAAGGATGTGCTAGCCAAAAAACCCGACTTGGTATTTATTTACATTGGCGTCAATGATGTCTGGCATTTTATTCTTCCGGACACCAACGGCAAGGGTACGCCGAAAGATCAATACGAGGCGGGGCTGAATGATTTGATAAAGAAAATACAAAAGGCGGGTGCCAAGGTCGTACTTTGTACGCCAGCCGCTATCGGTGAGAAACACCGCGGCGATAATGCCCAGGATGCCATGCTAGACGAATATTCCGACATTAGCCGTAAGGTGGCTAAGGACAATCACATTCCCCTCTGCGACCTTAGAAAAGCCTTCATGAGCTACTTGCAAGACAACAACACTGACAATGTCGAAAAAGGTATTCTGACATTCGATGGCGTACACCTCAGTCCTTCAGGCAATAATTTTGTCGCAGGACAAATGATGACGTATCTGTTGCAACTGTAAAGTAATGAATAATGAGTAATGAATAATGAATAGTAAAGCAAAAGCTCCAGCCTGGTCTTAGCGGACGCTCCATGCTGTCAACTTAAGGATAAAAAGATCCTTTCTTCTTCTCTATTGTCATCCTTCGCTCCACTACCTATGACAGAAGTTAGCTGGACGGTTATTAGTCGTGCC
>JAZKGK010000260.1:0-9316 GCA_040385915.1 Bacteroidota bacterium | reverse complement strand
CTTGGAGTGGTGGCACGACGCCCGCCTAGTCTTAGCGGACGCTAAGACCAGGTGGTAAGGCCGACGAACGACTTATTTGAGCAGTTGTTTACTCACGCCTTCTTTTGTAATGATGACTGGTTTGATGAAGCCTTTTTCATCGAAATACATTTCATCAATACAGGTTTCCCGATGGTCGCCATGCGTTTCGGTCAGCGGGCGGCGGTGGTAGACAATGTACCACTGGTCCTTGCCAGGAATCTGAATGACGGAATGATGACCGGCTCCCTTAGCTACTTTAGGGTCTTGCTGCAATATTTTTCCAATTCGCTCGAAGGGACCGAAAGGGGAATCGGCCATAGCATACGCTACTGAATAATCGGGGCCGGTCCAGCCGCCTTCTGACCACATGAAATAGTATTTACCATTTCGGATAAACATAAAAGGGCCTTCTACATAGCCTTTCGGCGTAATTTCTTTGAATGTCGTTCCGTCTTCAAACGGAGTAAAGCCCGTGAAATCCTCTTTTAGCTTCGCCACATTGCAGTGCGACCAACCGCCGTAAAACAGGTAATACTGGCCGGTTTTGTCTTTGAATACAAACTGGTCAATTGGTTGGGCGCCATTTTGGAATTGAGCAATCAGCGGTTTGCCCAGGTAATCTTTGAAAGGGCCAGCCGGATTGTTGGCTACTGCTACTCCGATGCCGCCCGATTCGTGGTCATTCTGAATATCGTTGGCACCAAAAAAGAGATAGTATTTGCCGCCTTTTTCAATCACGGCAGGTGCCCACATTGCACGATTGGCCCATTTCACTTGGGTAGTATCCAGAATCCGGTTGTGCTTCGTCCAGTGCACCAGGTCAGGCGACGAGAATGCGTCAAAGAATACCTGCTGCTCATATTTAGCCGAAAAAGTAGGGTAAATCCAGTACTGCTTTCCAAAGATAATTCCCTCAGGATCGGCATACCAGCCCGGAAAAACCGGATTCCCCGATTTGGTAGCTTTTGCTTCCTTTTCAGGCGCTTTGGCTACTTTGGCGGGTTTGTTTGTTTGAGTAAACCCTTGAAAGGAAGCACTCAATAAGAGTCCGCTAATGAATATTTTTTTCATGATAGATTGTTCAAAGTCCATAGTTAATAGCTTATTTGTTATGGTTTTGTTAATTGAATACCAACAACTTAATCCAGTGTCATCCTTACGATTGTAGTACAGCAAGAGCAATGGTTCTACAACGGAAGCAACTTTACCGAAGGTATTTGTTCACAGCGACAATAGTACAAGTAATTTCTGGATCTTGGTAGTACTACCAGGGTAAACGCGCGCTATTTTCTCAGGAGCAATCTAGTGGTTTCATCCTATTATTGTGTTGTATTTTGACAAATCCTTCAATCGAGTTTAGATTATTCTTATATATTTACCGCGCCAGTTATGGCCAGCCAAGGTAGGTATGAAATGATGAAAAGAATTTCTCAGACCTTCCATCCAGCGTTTTTCTTTCCATGATGCACTACTCCATTATAGATTTAGCCCATTGGATTACGTATCTACGCTGACCACAAACATCTTCTTCTCAATATCCGAAATGGCCCTTGGCTATGAAAAAAATTAAGTACTGCCTTATTCTATTGCCCTTTTTTATGTTAGCCTGCTCCGGCAAACAGGTCCCTGCTAACGAACAGACAGAAGCACAGAGCCAGGATGCTGAAACAGCCAGTATGTTCAAGTTGCTGGATTCCAAGCAGTCGGGCGTGGGTTTCACTAACACCATCACCGAAAATGCCAGCATCAACATGATAGACTACTTTTATCTCTACAATGGCGGTGGGGTAGCGTTGGGCGATGTGAATAATGACAGCTTGCCGGATTTGTACTTTACGGGCAACCAGGTTTCCAGCAAACTTTACTTGAACAAAGGGGGAATGCGATTTGAAGAGGCAACCAAGTTAGCTGGGCTTGAAACAGAAGGTTGGTGCAGTGGCGTGACGATGGTTGACATCAACCAGGACGGTTTTATGGATTTGTACGTCTGCCGGGCTGGCCATGCCATTCCTGCCCAAAGAGCCAACCTGCTCTTTGTCAACAATGGAAAAGACGTCAATGGCGTTCCTACCTTCACCGAAAAAGCCGCTGCCTATGGGCTGGCCTTTGAAGGATATTCTACCCAAGCAGCCTTCTTCGACTACGACAAGGACGGTGACCTAGATATGTACCTCCTTACCAGCACCAACGACATAAGAGCGCCTAATACTATCGTGCCCATTACGAAAGATGGCAGTGGTGCAGCCAATGACCGACTCTACCGGAATGATGGCACTCCTACAAATCCCCACTTCACCGATGTAAGCAAGAAAGCCGGAATTCTGTACGATGGCCTGGGTTTAGGCTTGGGTATCAACGACCTCAACGGCGACGGATGGGAAGACATCTACGTTTCCAACGACTTCCTGGGCAGCGACCACCTATATATTAACAATCAAAATGGCACTTTTTCTGAAAGAGCAGGCGAATACTTAAAGCATCAGAGCAATTTCGCCATGGGTAACGACCTGGCCGACTTCAACAACGATGGACTAGTAGATATTATGGTTGTCGATATGCTACCAGCAGATAATGAGCAGCGGAAAAAAATGGCTGGACCGATGAAGTATGAGAAGTTTGACATGGGAATAAAGGCTGGTTATCAGCCTCAGTATATGCGCAATACCCTGCAAATAAACAATGGCAAAAATGCGCAAGGCAAGACTACGTACAGCGAAATAGGTCAATTGGCGGGCGTGCATTCTACTGAATGGAGTTGGGCACCTCTGTTCGGCGATTTTGATAACGACGGCTTTAAGGATTTGTTCATCACCAATGGATACCGGCGCGATATCACCGATATGGATTTTGTGATGTACAATTCGTCTTTGGGCAGTCAACGTGACCAGCAGAAGGCGGACGAAACCATCAAGGAAAAAGCGAAACAGATGCCCGGTCTGAAAAAATCAAACTACCTTTTTAGAAATAAAGGCGACCTGACCTTTGAAGACAGAACAATGGCCTGGGGACTTTCTTTGCCATCGTATTCTAATGGAGCCGCTTACGGAGACCTGGACAATGATGGAGACCTGGATATTGTGGTGAATAACATCGACGATCCGGCATTTGTTTATGAGAATACCACGGCAGATTCGAAGCAAAATCACTACCTAAAAATCAGGCTGAAAGGAAGCAGCCAGAACCGGAATGGCTTGGGCGCTGACGTGCGAGTATATCAGGATGGCCGCTCGCAATTGTATCACCAGTCCGTTACCAGAGGCTATCAATCTTCACTCGATTATCTGATGCACGTGGGTTTAGGTACATCCTCCGCAGTAGATTCGCTGGAGATTATCTGGCCTGATGGCAAGGCGCAACAGATCAAACAAATAGCTACCAATCAGACTTTACTGCTTGATTATCAGCAATCAACGGCGCCGAAAAAGACAAGCAAGCCAATAGTTTTACCTTTGTTGGTAGAGGTGTCTAAACAACTCGCAATAGCGTATGTTCACCAAGAAGATGACTATAACGACTTTGCCAGGGAAGTGCTGTTGCCGCACAAAAATTCCCGCCAGGGACCAGGCTTGGCTGTAGGCGACTTAAACGGCGATCAACGCGATGACTTTTTCGTAAGTGGCTCTTTCGGACAATCCGGCAAACTGTTTTTTCAAACGCCCCAGGGCCGTTTCCGCTCTGCCGCTTTGACCTCAGGTACTAAGTTTGAAGAAGAAACCGGCGCTTTGTGCTTCGATGCTGAAAACGATGGCGATCTGGATTTGTATGTGGTAAGTGGCGGCAATGAGTTTGGCTCCCAATCAGAATATTACCAGGATAAACTGTACCTCAACGACGGAAGCGGCCATTTTAGTTATGCTCCCCATGCCTTACCAACGCTACCCGTCAGCGGTTCCTGCGTAGTAGCCGCCGACTACGATGGTGATAACGACCTCGATTTGTTTGTGGGCGGACGATTAACGCCCTTGCAGTTTCCCTTGCCAGGCAATAGTTATGTGCTACGAAACGACGGTGGTACTTTCAAGGATGTCACAGATACTATGGCTCCTGGTTTACGCACGGCGGGCATGGTTACCTCAGCACTTTGGACCGACTTTAACCTGGATCACCAGGTTGACTTAATGGTCGTTGGCGAGTGTATGCCCATCCGGTTTTACCAAAATACGGGCGGTTTTTTGAAAGAAGTTACCCAAACCACTGGCTTGTCCAACACGAATGGCTGGTGGAATAGCCTGAACGCTGCCGACTTCGACCACGATGGTGATATAGATTACGTCCTGGGCAACCTAGGGCTCAATAGCCGCTACAAAGCTTCTGTCGCTGAGCCAGTGTCGGTCTACGCGGGTGATTTTGATGGCAATGGAAGCTGGGATCCTATTATGACGTATTTTCTACAAGGGCAGGAATATCCAACGCATTCGCGCGATGACATGACTAACCAGATGGTAAGCCTGAGGCGTAAGTTTGAACGGTACGGCGAGTACGCCAAAGCCCACCTAAGCGATATTATATCGCCCGAAAACCTGACCAACGCCTACGTAGCCAAAGCTTTTGTCTTTGAAAATAGTTACCTGGAAAACTTGGGACAGGGCAAATTTCGCCTACATTCCCTTCCACTCCCAGCGCAGATGGCTCCCATATTCGGAACTATTTGCCAGGATTTTGACAACGATACTCATCCAGATTTGCTGCTGGTAGGCAATTCTTATGCTACCGAAGTAGTGGCTGGGCAGTATGATGCTAGTATCGGAATGCTGTTGAAAGGAGATGGTAAGGGAAACTTTCAACCAGTTGCCATGCCAAATAGCGGATTTTTTGTCGAGGGTGATACCAAGGGCATGGCTAACCTGACCTTGACCGATGGCCGGTCATTAGCGTTGGTGGCCGTAAATTCGGGCAAATTGAGCGCCTATACGACCAGACAGACAGCAATAAAGTCCGCCACCAAGGTAATTGCACTTGGGCCAATGGATGCGTATGCAGAGGTGGTTATCGATGGCAAAAAATACAGGCAGGAATTTTATCATGGCTCCTCCTATCTGTCGCAGTCTTCGCGCCAATGGACTGCTCCGGCTGGCTCGACTTCGGTCGTCATCTATAGTTATGCTGGAAAGAGCAGACCGATCACACTTTAGCGGTTGGTAGCTACTAGGAATTTTGGGGCAATTACATCAATGAATTTTAATGATTAATCCATTTGCGCGGTGATTTCCGATATCGATGGTTATATTTAACACCTATGAACGAGAACGCCGTTCTTACCAAAACCCGAATTATATGAGTAATGTATACGGGCATTTGTCAGACAGTGAAATTTGGAAGGAATTTAAAAGCGGAAGCGAGGAAGCCTTTGCTTTTTTATACAATCAATATGTAGTTCCCTTGTATCATTATGGCAATCGGCTTACGACTGATCGCAATATGATAGAAGATAATATTCAGGATTTATTCATTGAGCTTTGGCGGAACCGGGCCACATTGGGAGAGACGAACTCCATTAAGTTTTATCTGTATAAAGCCCTGAAAAGAAGATTAATAAAAAATATAATCAACCAACGAAAACAACCTTTCAACTTGGGCTCACTGGATGAATATGACTTTGAAATGACCCTCTCACCCGAGTTTGACCTGATTGCCCAACAAGTATCACAGGCGCAAAAAGAAAATTTACTGGCCGCCTTGAATTCGTTAACATCGCGCCAGAAAGAAGCCATTACGCTAAAATTCTACGATGAGCTTTCTTACTCAGAAATAGCTTCCTTGATGACGATGACGATCAAAGCAGTCTATAACCTGATCTTCCGTGCCATCGAAGTATTACGGGCAAATGTAGAAAAGGTGTTTTTGACCATACTGGCTCTCTATTTCTAGCTTTCTGCGAATCAAGACCGGGTCGCCTGAGCGGTTGAAAAAATGCGCCTGATTGTTCCGTAACGTAGGACGGTCGCGGTTCCCCGCCGGAACCGTTGCCGTTTAAACCCTACGCTACGGAGCAATCAGGCGCATTTTCGCATTGTTAACTGATTACTCTGCTCCTTTTTCTGTTAGTGTAGAATAACCAGTTTAGAAGTAGTTGTCACTTGCTTGCCTTTCAAGGTAACGAAGTAGATTCCATCGCTAAACGAAGCAGTGCTGAGTTGGTGCGTTGACTCACCTGTCAGCATTTTCTGATGTACCCGCTGACCTTGGGCATTTACAATCGTCAACATTACATCCGAGTCGAGTCCTTCCCAAGCTAGGTTCAACAAGTCGCTGGCAGGGTTAGGAGATAAGCGCAAAGAAGCGGTATTAAGCACATTTTCGCTAGCCGCTATACGGGCAACTATCGCAGAGAAAAGTTGGCTTTGCGGAATTACTTCCCGCGCCTGACCAGCGCCGCTCCACTCCAATTTGGCATTGGCGCCGCCCCAGTTCTCAAAGTATTCCACCTTGATATTCACCTTCTGCCCAGCCGTTAGGTTAATGGTGCCTGTGTAGGTAATATCCCAATCATCCACCCATTTGTCGATAATCAGCACGTTGTTCACCCAAAGGCGACGACCATTATCCGAAGTGAGATGGAAGGTATAAGTACCCGTGTTGCGGGGCAAAATCTGTCCTGCCCAACGAACCGAGAATCCATCCACATTCACACCCGCCGCCGGAGAACCCTCGCCCCAGTTGAAGTTGATGTTGGCATCTTTACGGGTCAAAACCGACGTATTGAAATTCTGACCGTTGAAGTACTGTGCCGTTAGCCCGTCGCCCAAAGTTGGATTGCTTTGCGTTGTGAAAGATAACTTGTTGAGGTTGAAACCTCCTCCATCAATAAACACACGCAATACATGCTGACCTGCTGTCAGACTCACCGTTTTATTGATGATCGTCCAGGTTTGCCAGTTGCCCGTATTAGGCACGGCAATAGCGCCACTCACATTCGTACCATCCATTTCGATATGGAAGCTGCCTCCACTGGGAGAAGCTACCCAACTGGCCAGGGTATAATTGCCACTGGTAGCCACGTTAACGCTGTATTCCAGCCATTCGCCCGTATTGATCCAACCCACATTCGGACTGGCGGCACTGCTGTTCTCCACATCCACTCCTTCGCTGGTCCGATACAGTCCGCCCAGATTGGCAGTTTCCGTGTCGTGATAAGCTATGTTTTCGCCACCCTTATCAAAGTTTTCCGCTTCCACCAGTCCGGGAATGGCAATCACCCCGGCATAAGGTGTCTGTGCAATGATTATAGGATTAACCAACACATTCACATTATCTGAGTTGGTGAGCCCACCATTGTCAGTCACTTTTAGCTGGAAGGTGTAGGTACCAGCAACCAGGTTGGCCGCAGTTAAATTCTGGCTATTGGCACCCGAGAGCAGGGCATTATTGGGGCCACTTATCTGGCTCCACGCATAAGAAGTAATGGTTCCATCGCTGTCAGTGCCCTTACCGTTTAGGGTTACGCTATTGGTTGGCAAAGTAATGGCCTTATCTACTCCGGCATTGGCAACAGGTGCTTGGTTGACCGGCCCAGGGCCTGATCCGCCATTCGGAATCATAGGAGCCAAATATGGCTTTAATAGATTCACTTTCCAGGCCACTGGTGTTACCCAATCATCACCCACAATTCCACCCGTATCACCAGAATTCGGGTTAAAGCACCAAAAAGTCCAGGAGTATTTGGTGCCCATGTACTGCAAAAAGCTTTTCACCCATATTTCATCCTTACCTCCCAGGCTTTTGATCCCAAATTCGCCCACCAGCAAGGGAGCCTTATTAGAGTTGTAGAGAAATCCAAAGAATTTGTCCCAGATAGCGGGCATGTTGGACGGAAAAGCAGGATTGGTAAACCAAGGCTGTGCATAGACGGTCGGGCCGTATTCGTGGGGAGAATAAACCAGTTTGCTAGGATTAGAAAGCTGCACCGGATAAGTAGCCGCTCCCGCCAGGTTTCCACCCCACCAGTAAGGATCGTTGTTGTATAGCTCAATGCCCTCCACCAAGATTAATACATTCGGATTGGCTTGCAAAATAGCGTTGCCGCATCGTTCGGCAGCTTTATTCCAATCCGTTGCCGGGTTACTATTGCCCCAGGTAGCCGTTGAGGGCGAACCGGGAGAATTACCGTGGGGTTCATTGTCCAGATCCATGCCAATGACAGCATCATAGATTTTGTAGCGGTTAGCCATCATTACCCAGTTTGCAATCCAGGTAGCTTCCGAAACTTCGGCTGAATACCAGACTGATTCACTCAGATAACCATCGGCAATGCGGGCATGATTATCCAGGATAACTTTCATGTTATTGGCCTGGCACCACTTCACTACTTCGTCTAATAAGTCAATAGGCTTGGTAATGTTTTTGATATCGCCATTCATCGGGGTTACGCCCGTGTAGGGATCCGATCCGTACGAATCGATCTGAATGGTTGCTGTGGGCTTCAGCATGGCATCGGTCCAGGGAATACGAATGCAGTTGAAACCCAGGTCCTTGATTTGCTTGAGCGCACTTTTCATATCCCGGCTCCATAACCCGTGAAATTTGAATTGAGCCGTTTCAAATCCAAAGTAATTCAAGCCGGTAAGCCTAACCTCTTTTCCGCTGGCGTCATACAGTTGGTTTCCTTTGGCCGAAAGCCAATTCTGGCTTTGCGCATTCGCATAAGAGAGGACACAAATGAGTAAAAATAGCAACCGTCGCACGAGTTGACTACTTAGCTGTTTTAATTTCATCTTTAAAAGGTTTTAGGAAGGTTAAAAGAATTTAAGAGAGGATAAACCTAGATGATATAATCGCTGGTATAAGGCAAAATCCCGACAAGTGTCGCTATTGCCAGCCGATATCATCTACTAAGGAATGGCTTTCGTATCCTTATGTTTTTGCTTGCTTGTGGCGCAGTAATTCGGTACTTCGAAAGAATTCGCCACCACGAAACTAATTAAATTATTCCTTTCTAGTAATTGAAAGCCCGTTTCTTTATGGCAACTGGCTTACCAGATTTACTATAAATATATCAATACCGTTGCTAAAAACTGCGCCAGAATGAGCTGAAGTGGATTATTTTGAGCACTGAATGAAGCACTTACGCATGGGTCGAAGCACGTATGGCGGGCAATTCAGGGACTAGAGTTGGATGGCAGGGTTGCGAACGTCGCCCAATTAAGTTCTGGAAATAGCTTACCCAAGCAGCCAAAATGCTCCAGTCGGTCCGCCGAAGCGGGAGCTTATAAATAGAGAACTTTATAGCATTAGTAGTTTTTCACCTTAGTTGTTAAAAGTGGTGCCACGACTCTAGCGATGACGCTTATAGTCGTGG
>JAZKGK010000259.1:0-4180 GCA_040385915.1 Bacteroidota bacterium | reverse complement strand
ATTTGCCGGTAGACAATAATCGTCCCGATGATCAGGGTAACGGAAACAGTAAATTGCAACACGACCAGCACTTGGCGGGGAATGGCGGCAAAGCGTCCCATCTGAAAAGTGCCGGGGGCGCCTCCGCCTTTTAGTACCTGCACCGGATTAAAGGAGGACAAGTAAAAAGCTGGATAACTGCCGGCTAATAACCCCGTGAACAGACTAAAGCCCAGACTGAGTAGCCAAAACCAGGGATTGTCCCACAAGAGCACGATTTTCTTATCGGCCACGGCATTGAACCAGGGCAGGGAAAGTTCGACCAATATCAGACATAAGAAAAAGGCAAAAGTGACCACCAATAAGGACTCGCTCAGAAATTGCCCGATTAACTGGCCGCGTACCGAACCGATGGCTTTCCGGATGCCCACTTCCTTGGCTCGCTTGGCCGACCGTGCCGTACTCAGGTTCATAAAGTTGATACAGGCCAGCAGCAACACAAACGCGCCCACGATGCCAAAAAGCCAGACAATCTCAATCCGGCCACCGGTATTCACTCCATTCTTCCACTCCGAATGCAAATGCCAGAGGCTCATCGGATGGAGGAAAATGACTGGTTTATTAGCAGCTTCTTCTTTTGCATTCCGGGCTTTTGCTTGGGCGATTTTTTTTGAAACGGTGGCTAAATCAGCGTTGGGCTGGAGCTGGGCAAAAATCTGGAACGAGTTATTACCCCAGTTTTTATAGGCATCTTTTACCCAAGGCTGGGTAGACACGAATAACTCCCAGGGGGCCAGAAAGGTAGCGTCCACAAACTCGGTATTGTAAGGCAGGTCTTCGTACACGCCGGTTACTTTCAATGCCCGTTTATTGTCAAGCTTCAACACCTGGTTTATTGGGTCGGCCTTACCGAAAAGGGATTTTGCCAGCGATTGGCAAAGCAAAATAGAAGAGGGGTCTTTCAAGCCTGCCCGCGAGCCTTTCAGCATTTTCAGGGTTAGCATATCAGGAAAAACTGGCTCGACAAAGCTCCCATCTGCCTTCAGTTTCTTATCTCCGAAAGACAGGATATGGCTGTCATTCCACGAAGACAAGACGACGTGTTTGAAGTCAGCGCCATAAGTTTGGCGAAGTTCCAATGCCAGGGGAATCGGCATTGTGTTCTGCGCTTCTGATTGGCCGTTAAAGGTCTGAAACTGCATCACCTGCGAGATGCGATCGTAATTCTGGTGGTATTTGTCGTACGAAACCTCGTCCCAAAGCCAAAGCCCAATGAGCATCGCTACCGTCATACCAACGGATAAGCCTGCAATGTTGATAAATGAGAAACCTTTATGGCGGAGCAAATTCCGCAGAGCGATTTTGAAGTAGTTGAGTAGCATAGGTTTTAGCAATTAGCTTTTAGGTTTTAGTCGTTAGCTTTAAAGGAGAGTAGAAGGTGGAGTTTTGTGCTAACCGCTAACCGCTAAAAGCTAACACCTAACACCTAAGTCACTCCGACCGCAAGCTTTTTACCGGGTTGGCCAATGCCGCTTTGATGGATTCATAACTGATAGTGATGCCAGCAATCAACAGAGCAGTAAGGCAGGCAACCAGGAAGATAATCCAATTGACGTCTATGCGGTAGGCGAAGCCGTCCAGCCAGCTATTGGTAGCTACCCAGGCAATTGGAACGGCTACGGCAATGGCCAGCAAGAGCAACCGGGTAAAGTTGGTAGACAACAGATAGACGATATCGAAAACGGAAGCTCCCAACACTTTGCGTACGCCAATCTCTTTGGTGCGCTGTTCGGCCATAAAAGCCGACAAGCCATATAATCCCAGGCAGGAGATGAAAATAGCCAACCCCGCGAACACATTGAACAGACTACCCATCCGTTGCTCTCCTTGGTAGAGGTTCGCCAAATCCTGATCCAGGAAGTTGTAGGAAAAAGGATAGGCCGGATTGAGTTGCTGGCAGATTTTTTCCAGTGCATGAATGGTCGCTTCTGTCTGCTTCGGCTGGGTGCGTATCACTATAAATCCGCCTCCGCTATTCAGGCGTAAAATCAAGGGCTCGATGGTCTGCTGAATCGGTTTGAAATGAAAATCCTGTACTACTCCAACGATGGTACCTTTCTTTTCCCATAGGGTAAGCGGTTTGCCCACCGCAGTAGCCACTTTCATCCCCATTAGTTGAAGCGCTTTTTCATTGACGATGTAATTGGCCGAATCCGCTTTGAACTCCCTGGAAAAACTTCGTCCGCTCAATAGCTTCATCTTAAATACCTTCAGAAAGTTTTCGTCAATAGCGATATGAGCGAAAATGGGCTCTTTCTTCGGATCTTTCCCTTCCCATTGTATACCGGAAGTACCGCTGGCCAGATTGGTAGGCAATCCCTCCGTAATCGCATATGCCTGTGTCAGCGGATTTTGTTGCAACTGCGTTTTTAAGGCAGCCACCTTACCCCATAAATCGCCGGTCATCGGGACGTACAGTAGGTTTTCCTTGTCAAAGCCCAGGTTCCTGGTTTTGATAAACTGAAGTTGATTATACACCACGGCAGTCGCTACCATCAGCACAATTGAGACGACAAATTGCGTAATCACCAATCCATTGCGGAACATCACATTGCCACTGCCTACTTTTACACTGCCTTTCAAGACGTGGCTGATGCGAAAGCCAGATAAAAACAGGGCGGGATAACTACCGGAAATTAAGCCAGTCAACAGCGCAATGCCCAGCAGGCCAGCCAGCCGTTTTCCGTTCAGAAAATCCAGCGTAAGCGCTTTACCGGTCAGGTCATTGAAGGTTGGCAGCAATGTCCACACGAGCATCATAGCTACCAACAACGCCAGAAAGGAAATGAATACCGATTCGCCCAGAAACTGCCCTACGAGTTGGTATCGGTAGGCACCCACTACTTTCCGCAAACCTACTTCTTTGGCTCGGCGAGCCGAACGAGCCGTGGCTAGGTTCATGAAATTGATGCACGCCACGGTCAGGATAAAAATGGCTACGACTGAAAAAATTTGCACGTATTGACTACTCCCATGTCCGGGAAGATCGGCCATCAAATTCGAATGCAAGTGGATACGGTCGAGTGGCTGGAATTTTAGATTCATTTCAGCCGTGGAACCCGGGTGCGCATGGAAAATTTTGTTTACGCGCTTATGCAGCCCTGCTAAGGATTCAGCAGAACCTACCACATGCTTATCCAACAGAACATAGGTGAAAAATTTATAGTTATTCCACTGGTCATCTGTTAAGTCGGCATCCGTTTTGGCTAGAAAGGCCATGGGCAAGACGAAATCGAATTGCAGGTGCGAATTGGAGGGCACATTGGCCAGTATCCCCGTGACGGTAAAAACATCCCGATTGTCTTTCCGTATCGTTTTGCCTAGCGCAACTTCATGCCCAAAGTATTTCCGGGCCATTGCCTCAGTCAACAGGATGCCGTCTGGCTGCCGCAGGGCGGTTTTTGCATCTCCTTGGATAAGCGGGAACGTAAACAGTTTGAGGAAGGTAGAATCGGCATACAAGATTCGTTTTTCTTCGAATTTGCGATCGCCCGCCTCTAGCAAATGCCCAGCATTAAACAGCCTCACCGTATTTTTCACTTCCGGCATTTGCGCTTTTACCTCTGCTGCAATACCAGCCACAGTAACCGCTGCCTGAATATCGTTGGCATCCAACGTTAGGCGGTACAGTTGATCAGCATTCGCGTGGAAGCGATCATAACTCAATTCGTCCTGCACCCAAAGCATAATCAGGATACTGCATGCCATCCCAATGGCCAAGCCAAATACATTGATAAAAGAAAAGGCTTTGTGCCGAAGCAGGTTACGAAAGGCGATTTTGAAGTAGTTGTAAAGCATAGGTTTGGGGCTTGAGCTAATAACTTATTCCACCTGCATAGGCAAATTGCTTACCAAGGCAAAAAAAGCCCTTTTTGTCCCAAAAAAAGCTTTTTTAAAATAGAAGGAGAAACTAACTGTTCGTTATCGAACAGTAAACGTGCGGAAGCGGACATTTTTTAGTAGTCATACCTCATTCTCTTGAATTACGAAAAAACGCATCTTCTGACCATTTCTTCGGGTTATCCATCATATATGCTTCCGCTTCTCACCCTGCACAACATCACCCAACGAACATACCCGATCCTTGGTGCAAATAGTGACGAAATACAATCCTTCCGAGCGGTAGTCGTACCCAACCAGT
>JAZKGK010000258.1:0-33416 GCA_040385915.1 Bacteroidota bacterium | reverse complement strand
ACGAACTAGCGAATAGGGGAGTAGAGACTCAGATTTCAGAAATTTTTGATTGTTTTCTCAAGGAAGTTGGCGTTCAGCATCAGTCGACGCTCGTTTATCATCATCCCCAAGAGATATTCGATGCTAATTTTATTTTCAGCTTGGGTGGTGATGGTACCCTACTCGAAACATTAACCCACGTAGGATCACGCGAAATACCGATGGTGGGCATCAATACTGGCCGGTTGGGCTTCTTGGCCACTATATCCCCTCCGCAAGCCAAAACCGCTATTCATAGTTTATTCAATGGCTATTATACTTTTGACGATCGTTTGCTCATCAGTGTAGAATCTGACAAGGATGTGTTCGAAGGGCTGAATTTTGGGCTCAATGAATTTACCATTACCAAGAGAGATACCTCTTCTATGATTGTTGTGCATACGTATATTGATGGGGAATATCTGAATTCATATTGGGCCGATGGCCTGATTGTATCCACTCCTACCGGTTCAACTGGATATTCGCTCAGTTGCGGCGGCCCTGTCGTATTGCCACAGTCCAGTAATTTTATCATAGCACCCGTAAGCCCGCACAACCTCAATGTCCGGCCGTTGGTGGTATCTGATAGCAGTATTATCTCCTTTGAAATTGAAGGTAGAAGCAAAAACTACTTGATCTCATTGGATTCCCGCTCCAAAGTAGTAGAGCAAACCATCCAGATTGCTGTAAAAAAGGAAAAATTTAAAGCACGGCTAGTTAAATTAAATGGAGATAATTTTCTAAATACCTTACGTACTAAGCTGAATTGGGGAATGGATGCCCGAAACTAGCCGCATTATTATGGCCAACAAAGGGCTTCAATGAATGTGACAATATAAATATTGGCTATAACATTACCTGCGTTTTGATTTCTTTGTGCAATCAATATATTTGCATGCCGTTCTAAACGGGTATTCAGTCACTTACGAATGATACTTCGCGCGTTAGCATTAGCGCTAGCTATGTGTTTCATATTATGAGAAAATCTACGGCACTGTTAGTTTTTATTGTTTTTTGCTTGTCTCTCTCTGATGCTATGGCACAAAGAAAGAGGCGTACTACTCCCACAAGCAAATATAGTATGGCTAGTGCCTACTACGCCCAAAAGCAGTACTATACCATTGGGGCTAGTATAAATGCAGTAAATTATTTTGGCGATATGGCTCCCTCCTCTTCTATTTTGAGTACCGATATCCGATTTACCCGGCCCAATTTTTCCCTCTTTATCATGCGGCGGATTCGCCCCAGAGTTAGTTTGAAGGCATCTATTATGTGGAGTCGTCTGGAGGGGGATGATTTCAATGCCAATACTGCCGATGGCAATGCTAAATTCCGTTTTTTTCGCAACCTGCACTTCCGGAATGATGTTAAAGAATTTGATTTTACGGCTATTATTGATTTGTTTGAAAACAAGCAGACCTTTTTGAAAAGGCCTGATATTATTCCGTACTTAATGATAGGCATTGGCGTAATGGCTCATAACCCAATAGCCAAGACTCCTGTAGACTTAGATGCTTCCATTGGGCCTGCAGCCCAATGGGTAGATTTGCAACCACTTGGTACTGAGGGACAAGGGCGGCCAGGCTATAAAAAATCTTATTCTTTAATTCAAGTAGTTATACCAGCAGGCATAGGTGTACGTTATAAGATCAATTCAAGGATTGATTTAGGTTTTGAATGGAGTTTCCGTTATACTTTTACCGACTATCTGGATGATGTCAGCGGTAATTACGTAGATCCAGGAATTTTAGGACAAAATTCGTTGGCTTATGCCATGTCTGATCGTACACAGGAATCCATTGCCGCTTACGCAAATAAGAGTAGGGAAATAGGCATGAGAGAGTTTCTAGGGGCTGATAATCCACACATTCCTGCTTTTGAGCCACGCAGCGGCTTTGGTTTGGAAGGTGACCAGCGGGGCAAACCAACAGAAAAAGATATGTATATGATTTACGGCTTTCATATAAACTATATTATCCCACCGAGAGGCCGTAAAGCCAGATTCAGATAACTAAAAACTGAAAATTTTGACCTATACATTCATTGCCCTTCAAAAACTAACCAACCTACGGCGGACTGTTTTTTTTATTTTAGCACTTTTGCCTTCTACTTTGCTAGCGCAACAGTGGGAAATAGGCGGAGGAATAGGCGGTCTAAACTATAAAGGAGATATTTCACCTTCGTTTCAGCCAAAATTCTACCGGCCAGGTGGAAATCTTTTTCTCCGATACAACGCTGGAAGAGCGGTATCTTTTAAGCTTAATTTGCTCGCAGGTAAAATTTTTGCCGATGATAGTCAATCAAGTGACCCCCTCAATATAGCTAGAGCTCGATATTTTAATACCACAATTACAGAGCTTTCCCCTCAATTTGAATATAATTTTTTAAACTATCGAAACGAGAAAGAACGGCAGAAGTGGACTCCCTACGTGTTTGCTGGCATAGCCGTCTTTAACTTCGATGGACAAGATAATAGTAGCAGTAACAACAATAGCAATAGCTTCTCGGCTATTCAACTATCTCTCCCTTTTGGTGTCGGCTTCAAGTACGTAGTTGGGGGTAATTGGAACTTGGGCGTAGAATTTGGTGCCCGCAAGACGTTTACTGATGCTCTTGACGGATTACAAGGGCCTATTGGAGTCAATAAGCTTCAAAATGGCAATCCTAATTCTACGGATATGTATTTCTATACTGGTCTCCTGCTCAGTTATACCTTCTATCGAGTACACTGCCCGGATTTTTACTGAGCCGCCCATCTTTTGAATACCCACCACTTTTATGTAATTTGCCCGTATTTTTGCAGCATAAGCTTTTGTGTAGAGGATGAAAGAAAACATTGATTTGGGCAATTTGCCTCAACATGTCGCCGTTATTATGGATGGAAATGGACGTTGGGCGAAAAAGAAAGGAGCTGCCAGAATATTCGGGCATCGAAATGCGATTCAGGCCGTGCGAGAAACAACTGAAGCCTGTGCCGAACTGGGAATCAAGTTCTTAACACTTTATGCCTTTTCCACCGAAAATTGGGCAAGGCCGAAGGAGGAAGTAGATGCCTTGATGCAACTGATGGTGTCTACCATTCGCTCTGAAACCAATACGTTGACTAAAAATAATATTAAGCTAGCCACTATTGGAGATATACAAAACCTGCCATTGGTTTGCCAGCGGGAATTGAAAGAAGCCATAGAAATTACTAAAAACAATAACGGCCTTACCCTAGTGCTGGCGCTGAGTTACAGTGGCCGTTGGGAAATTGTTACGGCAGTCCGGCAGATTGCTGAAGCTGTACAGCAGGGAAAGTTGTCGGCGAGCGATATTGACGAAGAGGTATTTGTGAGCCATCTAAATACTGCTAATATTCCTGATCCTGAATTACTTATTAGAACGAGTGGTGAAATGAGGATTAGTAATTTCTTACTTTGGCAAATTGCTTATTCGGAATTATATATCCCCGAAGTTTTATGGCCTGACTTTCGGAAACACCACCTCTACGAAGCAATCACTGCCTATCAGAAGAGAGAAAGAAGATTCGGAAAAATTAGTGAACAAGTAAAATCTTGAAACTCTCCATGAAAAAAATATTTACCCTGTTGACGTGCCTACTGCTTTTGGCTCCCGTCTTCGTAAGGGCACAGGTGAAATTTGGTGGTACTCGTTCCAGTGGAGCCAACGACGCGCTCGAATTTGACTATGCCAGTCCCAAAGAATATGTGATTGCTGATATTACAGTGAGTGGTTCTAAATTTTTGGATGCTAATTCATTGATTTCTTTATCCGGGTTAAAAAAAGGCGATAAAATCCGCATTCCTGGCGAAGATATTAGCACAGCCATCAAGAAATTATGGGACCAAGGGCTATTGGGTGGCGTAGAGATTTCGGCTACTAAAATAGAAGGGGAAAATGTTTTTCTCGATATTATGGTAAAGGAACGCCCTCGTCTTTCGCGGTTTACTTTTACTGGGATCAAGAAAGGCGATTCGGAGGCCCTTACCAAAAAGGTTTCTCTGATCCGTGGAAGAGTGGTAACCGATGCCTTGGTGAAAAATACCCAACTACAGGTCAAGAAATACTATTTGGAAAAAGGGTATTTGAATACAGTAGTCAATATCACGCAAGTAGCAGATACAGTGCTGTCTAATAGCATTGTAATGAAAATAAATGTGGATAAAAAGCACAAAGTGAAAATTCATTTGCTGGCTTTCAATGGTAGAGAGGCAATAAAGGAAAAGAAATTGCGCAAGAAAATGAAAGGCACGAAGCAAAAAGCCTTCCACCACGTTTTTACTCCCTCCAAATTTATTCCTTCCAAATACGAAGAAGATAAGAAAAAACTTATTGCCTACTACAATTCCCAGGGTTACCGTGATATGGCTATTGTCTCTGACACAGTGTATAAACACGATAATAAAACCGTCAATGTTGAATTAAATATTGACGAAGGCAAAAAGTATTATTTCCGCGACATCACCTGGTCTGGCAATTATGTCTATAAATCGGATATTTTAAGTGAAGTGTTGGGTATTAAGAAAGGCGACGTATATAACCTGGAAGAACTGGAACAACGCTTGAATTATAGCCCTACCACACAAGATATTACCTCTTTGTATATGGATTTTGGCTATCTGTTTTTTAATATCGAGCCGGTAGAAGTAGCAGTAGATGGCGATTCTATCGACATTGAAATGCGAATTTACGAAGGAGCCCAGGCCAATATCAATAAGATTATTCTGAATGGCAATACCCAAACCAACGACCACGTGGTATTGCGTGAAATACGTACTTTGCCTGGACAAAAATTTAGCCGGGCTGCTCTGATCCGTACCCAACGCGAAATTGCTACCCTGGGCTATTTCGACCCAGAAAAAATTGGTATCAATCCTATCCCTAATCCGCAGGATGGAACAGTTGACATTGAATACACGGTGCAGGAAAAACCAAGCGATCAGGTAGAACTTTCTGGTGGCTGGGGTGGCTACTACGGTTTTGTAGGAACCTTGGGTTTGGTATTCAATAATTTCTCAGCCCGTGATATTTTCAAATTCAGCAAATACCATCCCGTTCCCAAGGGTGATGGTCAGCGGGTTGCGCTTCGTTTCCAGGCCAGTGGCAAACAATACCAGACATATTCGGCCACTTTTACTGAGCCTTGGTTGGGTGGTAAAAAGCCAAATTCTTTCTCGGTTAGTCTAAGCCACACGGTAATTAATAATTATTTTACTAATACTGGTGGGGTTTCCACAGATAAAAATGGGGGCGCTCAAATTACCGGAGTCACCTTTAGTCTGGGCCGACGGCTACAAAAGCCGGATGACTTCTTTAACCTGAGTAACTCTATTTCTTATCAGAGGTATCTTTTACAGAATTACGGCCTTTTTTCCAACGATTTTAAAACTGGAACTTCTAATAGCGTTGTATTCAATACGACCCTTGCCAGAAATAGCATTGATAATCTCACCTTCCCGCGTAGTGGGTCGTCTTTCTCTTTAAGCTTGTCAGTGACTCCGCCATATTCTCTTTTGCAGAAGCAAAGAGACTTCGCTCATGAACCAAATTCTGAAAAATTTAAGTTTATCGAATACCATAAGTGGATGTTCGATGCTACCTGGTATACAAGCCTGATAGGTAAGTTGGTACTCAGCACCCGCGTACACATGGGTTTTTTGGGGAATTATAACAAAGCTTTGGGCTTTAGTCCTTTTGAAAGATTCGTCATGGGTGGATCTGGTATGAGTGGGCAAACAATGGGTAATGTGGCCAGGGATATGATTGGTCTACGTGGATACCAGGATAATTCCGTCGGCCCGCAGAATCCGTTGGGGGGCGTGGTGTACGATAAGTTTGTATTAGAAGCCCGTTATCCAATCTCGCTTAACCCATCGGCAACGATATTTGTGCTGGGCTTTGCCGAAGCGGGTAATAACTGGGGAAACTATCAGGAATATAATCCGCTAGATGTAAAGCGTTCGGCGGGCTTTGGTGCCCGAATATTTATGCCCGCCTTTGGGCTGATTGGTATCGATTATGGCTGGGGCTTCGATCGGCCTGGTGGGGTAGGAGGCCAGTTCCACTTTACTATTGGTCAGCAGTTCCGCTAGTGCTGTTGATGGTTTTTTGCCATTCGAAAACGAGAAGGGGTGCTAATAAACAGTAGTTTACAACCGGGAGCTGTTAACTAATAACCATTTCAAACTATGAAAAGGAAGATATTATTGCTAACTTTGGCCTCACTTTTGAGTTATCCTTTACTGGCTCAAAAGTTTGGGTATGTAGACACCGATTTTATTCTGAGTAAAATGCCTGCCTACCCCAAAGCGCAAACTGAATTAGACAAGTTTTCAGCTAAGTCGCAAAAGGAGATTGAAGATCTAATAGCAGAAGTGACTAAGATGGAAAAAGCGTACCAGGCAGAAGAAATTCTGCTGACGGACGAAATGAAGAAGGAAAAGCAGAAAGCTATCGAAGCCAAAAAGAAAGAAGCACAAGAAAAACAAAATAAATTATTCGGTTATGAAGGCGGGCTTTTCCTTAAAAAGAAGGAATTATTGAAGCCAATTCAAGATGATATTTATAAAGCAGTAGAAAAAGTAGCCCGAGCCAAACAACTGCAGTTCATTTTTGATAAAGCCAGCGACATTACAATGATTTATACTGACCCTCGTCATGACTATACGGATTACGTACTGGAGGAATTAGGGCTGGGCGACAAAGAAGATACTGCTGAAAATAATAACAAATAAACCTTTAATAAACATTATCCTGAATCATGAAAACCAACCGCTTTTTTGCTATTTTATTTGTTTTGGTACTGGCAGGTGCTTCAGCTCAAGCACAGATAAAGTTTGGCTACACGAATGTAGATTATGTCTTAAGCCAGTTGCCTGATAGTAAGCAAGTAGAATCAGATTTGAAAACTTATCGTACCCAATTAGAAAGTTCCTTGAAGGCCAAATACCAAGACTTCGAAACGAAAGCAAAAGATTATCAGGCCAACGGAGAGAAAATGAGTGAAGTAATTCGCAAAGACAAGGAAAAAGAATTACAGAATTTGCAAGCCTCCATTCAGGAATTTGAAAAAAATTCAGAAGAGTCGCTTCAGAAAAAACAAAATACTTTGCTGGCACCTGTGCTCGATAAAATTCAGAAAGCCATTAAGGAGATAGCCAAAGAAAATGGATATACCTATGTATTCAATTCTGATGCAGGTTATGGAACGACGCCTATTTTACTGCATGCGCCCGAAGAAGACAATGTTTCGGACCTAGTATTGAAAAAATTGGGTGTAACACCTGCGCCAGCCAATGCTAATACTACAAAAGCGAATCCGTCGACTCCCACAACGAATACTACTCCTAAGAAGCAAAAATAAACCCTTAATAAAAAAGATAAAAAAGACTTCTTGTATACACAGGAAGTCTTTTTTATCTTCCAACTTGCCCTATTACTTGTAGGCCTTTGCCTTTTACTAAATCAATTATTTATCCATTTTAATTTGTCATGAAAAACATACTTACTTTTGCTTTCCTGTCGCTGTTGTGTTTTGCCAGTGTCGCTGTACAAGCACAAAGCAGCCAAAAAATCGGCTATACCAGCATTAATTATATATTTAGTCAACTACCAGATGCCAAAAGAATTGAAGCTGAACTGAAAGCACATCAATCACAGTTAGAGAATTCCATTCAAGCCAAAGTGAAAGATCTGCGTGAAAAGGCTGATGTTTATGAAAAATTACCTGCCAATACATCAGAAGTAATTCGAGGAGACAAGGAAAAAGAACTACAAACGCTACAAACTTCACTACAGGAATTCCAGAGAAATGCACAGACTGACTTGCAGAAAAAGGAATCTACTTTAGTACAGCCCGTAATTAAGAAAATCTATGACCTTGCAGCTGAAGTAGGAAAGGAAAATGGATATGGGTACATTCTGAACTCGGATGAGGCCAATCCTATTCTGATCCTGGCTCCCAAAGAAAATGATATTTCGGACTTAGTGCTGAAGAAAATGGGCGTTACACCAGGTCAGCCTAAACCTGCTCCTGCCAGTGTTGTTACACCGAAAAGCACGGCCCCTACGCCAAAAAAATAATTCCCTTTCAGGAATGAAAAAGAGACTTCTTGCCAACGCGAGAAGTCTCTTTTTTTTTAAGAATTTTATTAAAAACATTCTTTAACAAATCTCGTTTTCAATAAACAAATAGATTTATTATTCTGATATGGAATAATGAGAGAAATGAATAAATTTGGTTAGCCAAATACGATAAAGTGCTGGGCATCACGCGTAATAATATGGATAAGATCAACCTAAAACGACAGCAACACCTGTTGATAAAGCGGCAGGAGCCTTTCCGATTTATGCTGTTGCTGGGGATATTTGGCAGCGCCATGCTTTTTCTGCTCCTAACAGTCATTTATCTTTCCCGAAAGTCAGGCTCCGACTGGATAGCTTTTGAACTCCCTACGATATTTTGGTTTAGTACCTTGATAATGACCCTGAGCAGCCTTACGCTTCAACAGGCTAACCGAGCTTTCAAAGCCGAACATTTCTTTACCTATCGCCTGCAAATGGGAGCCACCTTGACCTTGGGGCTTTTATTCATTACAATGCAGCTGATGGGTTGGAATGAACTAATTGAGCAGGGAATTACGCTGGGAAAAAGTACGGCTGGGGCCTTTGTTTATCTGCTTTCGGGTTTACATATTTTGCATATTCTGCTGGGCTTAATTTTCTTACTCATCCTTTTCACTGAAGCCATTAGGCGCATGTCTTATGTAGATTCATTTGTGTACAGTGTGAATCCACCTAATCAGTTAAAAATGAAGTTGGTATCTATTTATTGGCACTTTGTAGATGTGCTTTGGATGTGTATATTTCTGTTCCTGTGGTACCAGCATTCATAGTAAACCGGTATTAGCTACAACAAGAAAGGTCGAAAGCGTTTGAAACGCTTCCGACCTTTTGCTTAGGTAACACTACAGCTAACAGCCGCTTATTATAATTAACCAATTCTTACAATATCTGCGCCTAAAGACCGAAGGCGAGAATCGATGCTTTGGTATCCGCGGTCTATTTGCTCGGCATTATCGATGATGCTGGTGCCTTTGGCAGATAGGGCAGCAATAAGCAAGGAAACACCCGCCCGTATATCAGGAGAAGACATCTGGATGCCTCTCAGTGGGTTCTGGCGATTGAGGCCAATAACAGTAGCCCGGTGCGGATCACAAAGAATAATTTGCGCACCCATTTCAATGAGCTTATCTACAAAGAACAGACGGCTTTCGAACATTTTCTGGTGAATAAGCACCGTGCCTTTAGCCTGAGTGGCTACCACCAGCACAATGCTGAGCAGGTCAGGCGTAAAGCCTGGCCAAGGTGCATCGGCCACTGTCAGGATAGAGCCATCAATGAAAGTATCGATTTCATAGCTTTCCTGTGCGGGTATATAGATGTCATCTCCCCGGAATTCCATTTTGATCCCCAATTTTTGAAACACGTTCGGAATCATGCCCAACTGGTCAATACGAGCATTTTTGATGGTGATTTCCGAGTGAGTCATCGCCGCTAGCCCAATAAAGCTGCCAATCTCAATCATGTCCGGAAGCATTGTATGCTCAGTTCCGCCCAGTTTTTCTACGCCTTGGATCGTAAGCAAGTTGGAGCCTATGCCACTGATGTGAGCGCCCATAGAATTGAGCATTTTACACAACTGCTGAATGTACGGTTCACAAGCAGCATTATAGATAACGGTTTCGCCCTTTGCCAGTACAGCTGCCATTACTACGTTGGCAGTACCCGTAACGGAGGCCTCATCTAAGAGCATATAGCAGCCCTGCAGGTTGCTGGCATCGATGTTATAAAAACCATCATTTGGATCGTAAGTAAACTTTGCGCCTAGCTTTTCGAAACCCAGAAAGTGCGTATCTAGTCGACGCCGGCCTATTTTGTCGCCGCCTGGTTTGGGGATCTTGCTCTTGCCAAAGCGAGCGAGCAAGGGACCTAATACCATAATAGATCCTCGCAAGGCACTGGCTTTGGTCTTGTAAGCATCCGATTCCAGGTAGTTCATATCTACTTGGTTAGCCTCGAAGCGGCAAGAATATCCACCAGGGTGCCCATCGGCTAAACGGGTCACTTTTACGCCCATATCATCTAGTAATTCAATCAGTTTATTCACATCCCGGATGCTAGGAATGTTATGAATGACGATGGGTTCGGCAGTAAGTAATACAGCACACAATATTTGTAAGGCTTCATTCTTAGCTCCTTGTGGCGTAATTTCTCCTTTAAGCGGGATTCCGCCTTTGATTTGAAAAGATGGCATTTTTTCCTAGGCTGATAATTTGATGTGCAAAAGTGCAGATGTTTTTCTAAACAATAAACCAATAAATTACAAAAAAGCCCAAGCGTTCAACGCATGGGCTGTAATATTTACCATTAAATGGCATTCAAACAAGGATTACTTTATTTATTCTTTCGCTTGTTATCGGGCGGACGGCGATTATTATTAAGGTTATTGCTGCTGGGGCGACGTACACCATTGTTCATACCGCCACCCTGAGTGGTGACGATCGGCGTACTTTTGATACTCATCGTATTGGCGCGTTCCCGGGTAGGTGAGCCAGAGCTGTCAAACAAGCCTTCGGATTTAACCCGGTCAAGCGAAATGTTGAGGCGATTGCCAGACATCTCTCTTAGGTGTTCTAAAATGACGGCATCATCCACGTTTTCCTTGTTCCAGGCTCCGTAAAAGGTTTTCATTAACTTGCCTATGTAAGCAATAGCCGCCAGTTTTTCTTCTTCTACCTCAAGCGGTATCGCTTTTTCAATCAAAAGCTCAATATTTCTGCCGTAGTGCTTGTACTTCAGGTTATGGGTATTATAGCCAACAGTTTTGGGCTTTTTGCCTAATAAGTCTTTCTCTGGTAAAGGATAAGGGCTATCTACGTCCAGATTAAAACTGGACATAATATATAAATCATCCCAAAGCTTATTGGTGTAATCCTGACCATCGCGCATACCGGGGTGAATTTGCCGCATCAACTCGACTAAAGTATAGGCATACCGGTTCCTTTTTTCCCGATCCTCAATGGCAGTGATATGATCCACCAGTTTCTGGACGTTTCTTCCGTACTCTTTCAAGATTAGGTGATTTATTTGGTTGTTAAATTCGCTTTCCATAACAGTATGAATGATAAAGTTCATGACTGATAGTAACGGGGCATAAAGACTTGAATGTAAAAGTAACAATATTCGCCGTATTTATTGTGGCGATCCCCATTACTTTTTTGGCCAGTAGGACAAATCAAGTGTAAGTTTTTTTAACGGACTACACAGCTGTTTTGTTCTGTTTTTTACTTTCTCTTCAGTAAAATTCTAGCTATCCAATTCAAACGTAGGCGCTACTCTATTATAAAAAATCGATTATTTTTGTATCCTTACCTTTAGGCTCTATCCGTGAAATATCTTTTCCGTCTTTATCGCTCCGATATAGTTGCCACCCTCCGTCTTAGCTATCCCATTGTGATTGGGCAGTTGGGTATGGTGCTGATGGGAGTAGCGGATACGGTGATGGTAGGGCGGCTGGGCGCGGCTGAATTGGGCGCGGCGGGTATTGCCACTTCGATATTTATGGTGGTCTCTATTGTTGGCATGGGCACTTTATCGGTGATTGCGCCACAGATAGCTACCGCCAAGGGGCTGGACGATAAGGCTGCATGTGGTCGGTTGTTGCGCAGCGGCATGTTGCTCAGCTTAGTTTTAAGTCTGGTGTTGGGTGTAATCCTTTTACTGCTGCAATCGTACTTTGAAATATTCCAGCAAAAGCCTGAAATTAATGAACGAGCCAAGGATTTTCTGCTAATAATTAGCATATCTATTATACCCCTGTTGCTTTTTAATGCCGTTAAACAGTTCAGCGATGGACTATCACACACACGGATAGCCATGTACATTACTGTAGTTGGCTTGTTAATAAACGTGTTCCTGAACTGGCTTTTGATACCTGGTCGTTGGGGTTTTCCTGCTTGGGGATTGAATGGAGCCGGGGTGGCTACTTTGGTTGCGCGAACATGGATGGCGATTATTATGGTCGTATACGTATGGAAGTCACCTACATTTCATGACTATATCCGGGCAAACCAATTACAAGGCTCCTTATTACCATTGATAAACAAACTATTTCGCTTGGGCTTGCCTGGCGGTTTGCAGTACTTTTTTGAGGTAGCGGCTTTTGCTGGTGCTGCTATTATCATTGGCTGGTTGGGGAAATATCCGCTCGCAGCCCATCAGGTGGCTATTAACTTGGCTGGGATTACTTATATGATGGCATCGGGATTTTCGTTTGCGGGGGCTATTCGGGTGGGCGAAGCGGTAGGTTTAGGCAATCAGGCAAAGGTAGTACGAGCGGGTTCCGTTGCGCTGTTGATGGTAGGTAGTTTTATGGTTTTTTGTTGCGTATTGTTTCTGACTACCAATCAACTCCTGATTTCTCTGTATATGGATGACCCCCAAGTAACAGAAATAGCTACTTCCCTGGTGATCATTGCTGGCTTCTTTCAGCTCTCCGACGGCATTCAGGTAGTAGGCTTGGGTATTCTTCGGGGGCTGGCTGATGTGAATATTCCTACCTTCATCACGCTGTTGGCTTATTGGCTTATTGGGCTACCGCTAGGCTATTTATTGGCTTTTAAGCTGGGGATGGGTGCCCAAGGGATTTGGATTGGACTGCTAGTAGGACTTTCTATCTCCGCCATTCTGCTCACTACCCGATTTTATCACCTGGCTTCTGTTGCCCGCCGCCTGGTTAGCCAATCAGAAAAATCGTTGTTCGGATAAATGGAAAATTTGAAGGATAGATTAGCAGAACTTAATAGTGCATTGTTGCGTAGGCGTCAAAGTTGCCGCTTTATTTGGGTATTGTCTCATTGTTAGAGGTTGAGTTATCCCTTTTGTAAAAGTAACTCACGAGATTTTTATAGTTTTACATTTTTAACAAAATCCAAAAAATCAAACCATCTATTTGTATGAAAAAGTACTTCCTGAGTCTGAGTGTCTGTCTGGTAATGCTACAACTAGCCCCTTCAGCACAAGCCCAAACGGTTGCTTCTGCTCAAACTAGTTCTTCGGAAACCCCAGCAGAAGAAATCCAACCCACTGAACCGATTCCTACCAAAAGTAGCATCTTAGGTGTAAAAGCACGCAGCGGTGGCTCTGGCTTTGAGAAAGGCGACGTTCTGCTAAGTCCCGGAATTTCGTTTGGCGAACTTGGATATGGTGGCTTGTCGGGTACTTCTAGCGGCCTATTGGCTTTATCGGCCAGTCTTGAATTTAGTATTAATGACAAGTTTGCTGTTGGACCTTATGTTGGATTTTC
Source organism: Bacteroidota bacterium (assembly GCA_040385915.1). GTDB lineage: Bacteria > Bacteroidota > Bacteroidia > Cytophagales > ES-bin-26 > ES-bin-26. The sequence continues at coordinate 20,029 of JAZKGK010000258.1, read as the reverse complement.
TGCAGGAAGATATGCATACGCTTATGGTACTTATAAAGACTATAGTCGAACCTCTATTGGATTTGGAGGAAAATTCACTTTTCACGCTACTGGTGTGTTTAATGATGCTTTTGGTTGGAGTATTCCAGAAAAGGTAGATTTGTTTAGCTCCGCTTATTTGGGATTGCGTACAGTTAATTATACCAATGCTTATCGGGGAAATGAATTATATCCTACCTTAGGTGTAACTGTTGGTGGACGTTACTTTTTCACGCCAAACATAGGTGCATTTGTTGAATTGGGTTATGGTGTTTTTGGCGTTGCCAGCACTGGCCTAAGTTTCAAGTTTTAATTTAACAAGTAAATATTTATCTTTAACAAAAGCCTGCCTTGCCAAAGGGTGGGCTTTTGTTTTAACCGACTACATATTGGCCACTTAACAGGCTACTTGCCGCGTATAATTTCCATATTTTAGTGTTAAATGAAAGCAAAAGCTTATTTCTACTTGTGTATCGCGGTTTTGTTTGGTACACTTCCTTCATGTAAAAGCGAAAAACAAGCCTCAGAAGTGGGTATGGCATCTTATTATGCCAATAAATTTGCTGGTCGGAAGACTGCGAGCGGTGAAAAATACCGAAAATCGAAGAAGACTGCCGCCCACCAAACTTTACCCTTCGGCACCCGCGTGAAGGTGACCAACCTAGCCAATGGCCGTACCGTGAAAGTGCGCATCAATGACCGCGGCCCCTTTGCGAAAGGGCGCATCATTGACTTATCCAAATCCGCTGCCCGCAAAGTCGGTTTGCTGCAGGCTGGAGTAGCCAAAGTAAAGCTGGAGTATAAAAAGCCTTAAATAACTTAATACTTCTGCAATGCATCTGACTCAAATACGTGTTTGCCTGTCAAGCCCTGATTAGCGAGCAATAGCATGGCAGCAGCTACTTTTCTGGCTTCAATAGGTTTATATTTTTTGAGTGGACCGAACATTAGACCCGCAAAAATTTTAGAAAATCCTTGGGCAATTTTTTCTCCCATTCGGAATTCCTGTCGATCGCCCATCAATAGGGAAGGCCGGAAAATACAGAAAGTCGGGAAGTGTAACGAGGTTATCTTTTGTTCTATTTCACCTTTTACCCGGTTGTAAAAAATAGAAGAAGCTGAGTCAGCTCCCATAGCCGTAACCAATAAATATTGCGAAGTGCCGCTTTGTAAAGCTAGCTGGCCTATATTGTAGGGATACGTGCAATCGACCTTGTAGAAAGCTTCCTTAGACCCTGCCACCTTGATGGTGGTGCCCAGGCAGCAAAATAAATCATTCCCTTTAATTTTGCTGGGATCAGGCTGGTCAAAATTGATTACTTCCTGGTGCAGCTTAGGATGAGACAGGTGAATCTTCCGGCGGAGAAGCAGCGTAACTTGGCTGTATTCGGGGCTTTGTAACAACAATTCAGTCAGCAGGCTTCCGATCAGGCCGCTGGCTCCTAAGACTAAAGCAGTTTTGTGAGACATAGAATGGATGTGGTAAGTCAGTTAAAGGCTATAAAAAACTTTTAGGCTTTAAGGCAAATCTTCCACGCAAGTCTTTTCGTAAGTCTGCTGGAATTACCTATTTACGTTTCAATGTATGGACATAAAAACCTTCGCCTTTCGTGAAGGTTTTTTTATTGCTGGATACCTCTGTTTTAGAATTTTACTCAGGCAATTTACTGAATACCAGTCATTATAATGGATGTTTTTTGTGAATAACCGCTGAACACCGGTAAAAGTAGAAATTGCCCTGACTGAAATAAAAAGTTTTGTTAACGATAAAATGTTCAGATTATGTAGCTAAATTTGCCCCCTGAATGGGCTTTTACACAAGCCGTTTGCTTCATTTATATTATAAACCGATTTTTCGTATATGTTGTCAGTAAGACCAGATGAAGTTTCCGCTATTCTAAGGGAACAGTTGTCCAACTCAAGAACGGAAGCCGAACTCGAAGAAGTAGGAACCGTGCTCCAGGTCGGCGATGGTGTAGCGCGTATTTATGGCCTCACCAAGGCTCAGTCGGGCGAATTGCTCGTGTTTGAGAACGGCTTGAAAGCAATGGTACTCAACCTGGAAGAAGATAACGTAGGTGCCGTGTTGTTGGGTGATTACAGTGAGGTGAAGGAAGGCGCTACCGTTAAAAGAACCAACCAAATTGCCTCCGTGCGGGTAGGTGAACAAATCCTAGGCCGCGTAGTCGACACCTTAGGAAATCCTATCGATGGCGATGGCCCTATTTCAGGCGAACTTTTCGATATGCCATTGGAAAGAAAGGCGCCAGGGGTAATTTACCGCCAGCCGGTGAATGAGCCTTTGCAAACGGGTATCAAATCGATTGATGCTATGATTCCAATTGGCCGTGGTCAGCGGGAGTTGATCATCGGTGACCGTCAGACGGGTAAGTCTGCCGTAGCCATCGACACCATTATCAACCAGAAGGAATTCTATGAGAAAGGTGAGCCAGTATATTGTATTTACGTAGCCGTAGGACAAAAAGCTAGCACAATAAAGCAGATAGAAAGCACGCTGAGACGCAATGGTGCCATGGCTTACACGGTAATCGTAGCCGCTTCGGCCTCTGAGCCTGCTGCCATGCAGTTCTTTGCTCCTTTTACTGGTGCTGCCATCGGTGAATATTTCCGCGACACGGGTCGTCCTGCCTTGGTTGTATACGATGATTTGTCGAAACAAGCAGTTGCTTACCGCGAAGTTTCTCTGCTGTTGAGAAGACCTCCAGGACGCGAAGCTTATCCTGGTGACGTTTTCTATCTTCACAGTCGTCTGCTGGAAAGAGCGGCTAAAATCAATGCTTCTGATAGCATTGCTGCGCAAATGAATGACTTGCCCGAAAGTATCCGGAGCCGAGTGAAAGGTGGCGGTTCATTAACTGCGCTACCAATCATCGAAACTCAAGCGGGTGACGTTTCGGCTTATATTCCAACCAACGTAATTTCTATTACCGACGGTCAGATCTTCCTTGAAACAAACCTTTTCAACGCCGGTATTCGCCCAGCTATCAACGTAGGTATTTCGGTATCTCGCGTGGGTGGTAATGCGCAAATCAAGTCAATGAAGAAGGTTGCTGGTACACTGAAGCTCGATCAGGCACAGTTCCGCGAACTGGAAGCTTTTGCCAAATTCGGCTCTGACCTTGATGCGTCTACCAAACTGACCATTGATCGGGGTAGAAGAAACCAGGAAATCCTGAAACAACCGCAATTTTCTCCGGTACCTGTTGAGCAGCAAGTGGCTACGATTTATGCCTCTACCACTGGTTTGCTTGACCGTGTTCCTGCTAATCGGGTTCGGGAATTTGAAAAGGAGTTCCTGTTATTGCTTACTGCTCAGTATAAAGATACCCTTAGTGCATTGAAAGCTGGTAAGCTAGACGATAGTGTTACCACAGCTTTGAAGAAAGCCGCTCAGGAAGTAGCTAAGAAATATAGTAATTAAATTCAACGTGCATAGGTTAGGGTGTAAAGCTTCGGCTTTGCTCTAGTCTATGCACGCTGTATTCTGAAAACATACGATGGCAAGTTTAAAAGAGGTAAAAGGTCGGATTGTTTCCGTAACATCTACGCAGCAAATTACCAAAGCCATGAAAATGGTGGCGGCGGCTAAGTTGCGCAAAGCGCAGGACAGCATTACCCAAATGCGCCCCTATGCAAAGAAGCTGGCGGTCATTATGAGTAACATATCCTCCGCCAATGACGATTCTACCAATAATCCCTTTGCACAGGAAAGGCCAGTAAACCGGGTATTAATTATTGTAATTACTTCTGATCGTGGTTTGTGCGGTGCTTTCAACAGCAACGTGGCAAAAGCGGCTAACAGCTTGATTGAAGCGAAGTATTCGGCTCAATTCCGTAAGGGAGATGGGGAAATTCTGAGCATTGGCAAAAAAGGATACGAATTCTTTTCCAAAAGAGGATTCAAGGTACGGGATGCCCATACCAGTATTTTTTCTCAACTGAGTTTTGCTAAGGTAAGACTAGCGGCAGAAGAAGCGATGAAAGGCTTCCTGGACAAACGCTATGATCGGGTTGATATCGTTTATAATGAGTTTAAGAACGTAGCCACCCAAATTATTCGCACTGAGCAATTCTTGCCTATTCTGGAAGTGAAAGAAGATACCAAAAACGCTACACAAGCCAAGGCTGCTCCGGCCCAGAATGCGGTAAGTGATTACATTTTTGAGCCTTCCAAGGAAGAAATCTTTGCCGAACTTATTCCTAAAAGTCTGAAGGTACAACTTTACAAAGCTGTTTTGGAATCTAATGCTTCGGAGCACGGTGCCCGGATGACGACTATGGATAAGGCTACTGAAAACGCAGGCGAATTGTTGAAGCAACTGAAATTGGTGTACAACCGTACCCGTCAGGCGGCCATTACCAAGGAAATCCTGGAAATTGTGGGTGGTGCCGAAGCACTAGCCGCTCAATAGAACTCAATAATGGCATTCTAATCAAGGTCGGCAGCGTTTCAAACGCTGCCGACCTTATTAAAGAACTCATCCGACACGGTGAGTTCTTTTTGTTTACAGATCAGCCTATATTAGCCCATCCATTTAATGCCATTGCGATGACTTTCGAAGCGTATTTACTTGAAAAAAAAATCAACTCGGAGGCCTTTAAAAGCCTTGAAGCAGATAAGTGGGAAAGCTTTCGCCAATTGTTTGAGCAAATGCATCCGAATAGCTTTACCAACCAGAAAAAATTCTTAATCAATGATTTAAGAAGAAAGTATTTACTGAATAATGAGAAAATGTAGCTTCCTACCTGAAGACGCCCACTTGTTAAGGGTTTTTCGCTTTTCCAGGCCACTTACTTTGCCTCTGGAATAATACATAAGGCATTCATTACTACCCCGCTTACTAACTCATCTTGTAACCAGTTGCTGAAGTTTGCCTGTAGCGATAGCCAATGCCCTTGGGCATGTCGACAACGGAATTCTTGGGTACGTGGCTGTGTCAATTTGCCCGCATTCGTGAGAATTTGCTGTATCACAAGCAAGTCATCCGGATGAACAAATTCCGCAATGGAATGACCCATCACCTCGGTTTCCACATGGCCTAATTCGCGGTGGAAGGAAGGACTGTCAAATTTGATTATGCCGTCCGTGCCAATGATCAGCTGAATATCCGACGAGTTTTCGGCTAATGCCTGGAAGCGTCTTTCTTTCTTTTCCAGCGCAATTTCATTGTTCTTGCTATCCGATACATTCCGTGATACACCAAAGGTTCCAATGGTCTTTCCTCTCAGGTCGAGCAAAGGCATTTTGGTGGTAGATACCCACGTTACGCGGCCATCTTCCCACGTTTCTTTTTCGACCATATTGATGATTGGTTTGCCCGTTTTCATAATTCTTTGCTCATCATCATAGGCTGGCTGTGAGTGATCTTTACTGAAGAAATCAAAGTCAGACTTGCCGATGAGATCCTTCGGATCATCGTAGCCAAACAGCTGGGCGTGCGCTTTGCTAATCCGGACAAAACGGCTTTCTTCATCTTTAAAGTAAACAAAGTCGGGCGTATTGTTCATGAAGGCGTCCAGTAGGTATTTTTCTTTGGCAAATGCCTCCTCAATCTGTTTCCGTTCGGTGATATCAGTGATGGCGCCCACCAGGTATACTTCGCCTTCTTCGTTGCGGAACAAGGCTTTGTTAGAAATAATTGTACGAGTTACTTGGTCTACTCCCTGAATGGTTTCTTCGTCCGTACTTTCCAGTCCAGACCTGAAAATGGCTTCTTCTTTGGCTTTTTGCTTCGACGTAGCTTCTTTGGTTAACTGGTCAGAAGCATGGCTCAGCACCTCTTCCCTGCTGGAGCCCATTAGTTGGCAATAGGCATCATTAGCCAGAATAAGTTTATGCTGCCGGTCTTTGACGAATATGGGATTAGGAATTGCATTGATGATATTGTGGAGGTAACCCTGAGATTTGAGCAGTTCCTTCTGCGCTTCTTCCCGTTCTGTACTTTTGCGCTCAAGATCTTCCTGAGTAGCTTCCAGTTCTTCCATATTCTGCCGCATTTCCTCCTCCTGTGCCCGAAGTTGTTCTGCCAGCATTTGGGATTCTCTCAACAGATGGTTTGTCTTATCGTTAGTGCGCGAAGATGTAATCGAAGAGGCAATGCTTTCGGTCACTTTTTCAAGGAAACTGCGTTGGTATTCGTCGAAGGCCTGGAAGGAAGCAATTTCAAGGGCACCGACAACTTCTTCATTAATTTTGAGGGGCATAATGATGATGGCCGTGGGATTGCTTTCGCCCAGACCGGAGGTTATGGCCAGGTAATCTTGCGGAATTTCGGTCAGGTAAATGGTATGCTGCTCCAGTGCTACCTGCCCGATCAGACCTTCTCCAATATCAATTCGCTTCTGGATGTGTTTGCGCTTGTCGTAGGCATAGCAACCTTTCAGTTCCAGGTATTTATGGGTATCGTCGCTCATGATGTAGATTCCACCCTGTACGGCATTTAGGTATTTCACCAGATGCGCAATAACCTGATAAGCCAGTTCCTCCATCGTGTAGTGAAGCCTTAAAATCTCGCCGATCTTTGCAATACCCGCAATTTCCCAGTTGCGTTGCTTGTCTTCCTCAGCAACTTTTTTGAGCCCTTTACTCATTTGTACCAGCGACAGCCCCAGCACATCCTGTTCCGAGGAATCGTGATTGACATCAAAATTGCCCAAAGCAATCTCCTTGGCATAATTGATATTGTTTTCGGCGTTTTTCAATTGCTGCTCTAAAGTCAATTGTAACCTTGCGCAGGCAACAGCACTTTTCTTGAGATGAAAGGCAAAAGCGCCCCCAACAAGCGCTTGCCCGATGAGCAGGCCAACGGACAAAAGGTCAGAGCCTGTATGCCGCCACTGGGGAAAAAGAAATATGAGATAGCCCGTCTGGTAGAGGTAGGCAATGATGTAATGGCTGAGCAAAATGAGAAAGACGATCGGAATTAACACGCGCCATTCTTTGTAGAGGATCAGGCTTGTGACGAGTGCAAGCACCAGAAAATGTGCTTGCATTGCTCCGTGAAGCTGAAAGATAATCAAACTGCTGAGCAGCCCCAAGGCTCCGGAGGTAAGGTATTTTTGCTGAGGAGAATAGATGTCCTGGCGTAAAAGCCTTGGCAATCCGTAAATTCCGCAGGCAATGCTCCCGATTCCCAAAGCCATTAGCCAGGTATTATGTAAAGGAGCCAGTAATAGGGCGGCAATAAATAGCGCACCCACCAGAAACGGAACCTTTTGCTCAACTTCTTTTTCAGTTTGTACAGAAAGCAGGTCAGATAAGTCATCCGGCTCCTGGTCAGATATCAGATTTTTTACTTGGGGACGGAAGTATTGCATAAGAATATCATTTAATCTATTGAATATAGGGTTGGATTAACCGAACCTATTTTTCTTAAAAAGAGAAGTGTTACGCTCAATAATAAATTAATTCATCGAAATCGCCTGTGTGAGCAGATGACGTAAAATGACAGGTTAAACTTAATAAGAGTATACACCAATAGATTTGAAAATCTGGCATTTATCATACGTGTAATAGATAGTTGCCACTTTAGCGCAAGCAGTCAGCCACACTACCCATAGTAGCGCCTATAGTAGCAATAGGGAGAAGAATGGGGGTAATCACCCGTATGGCGCTGGCACAAAAGCAAAAGCCTTTCTCCACTGCTGAAGAAAGGCTTTTGATAAATGATAGTTAAGGATGATTCCTTTAATGGAGATCGCTGTTGCGGGCAGATTGCTTTTCTAGATCAAAGAGATCGTTGAGCACATCTATCAGCGTTTCGGCTTCGCCCCGTTTGCAGGCGGCTTTCAATTGCAGCACCGGTAGCTTAATGATTTTCTGCATAATACTCCGGGTAATCTTATCCATCCGGTCGGTTTCTTCGGTGGTCAGGTACTTCAGGTGGCGGGCCATTTCTTCCTGGCGGATTTGTTCCAGCGCGTTCTTCAACTTATTGATCGTGGGCGAAACCCCCATTTCTTTCGACCAGTCATTGAATTCTTCAATGGCCTCAGTCACAATGCGTTCTACTTGTGGAATCGCTTGAATGCGCTTTTCCAATGCTTCGGTAGCCCGGTTACGAATATGGTCAATGTTATACACCAGCACACCCGGTATTTCTTCTACGCTTGCTTCTACACTGCGCGGAACAGATAAATCAATGAAGTATTTGAAGGTGAGCACATTCATTTCTTCCACCATTTTCTGGCTAATGAGCGGTTCGGCTTTAGATACAGAAGAAATGATGACATCGGCTTGCTGCATTTCTTGCTGCAAGTTGTCAAAAGAGGCTACGCGCAGGTTACAGGCTTGTGCCAGTTGTTCGGCTTTCTCGGCTGTGCGGTTGGTAAGGGTAATATTGGCGATCTTTTTATCGGCCAGGTTTTTGCAAACGTCTGCTCCGATTTCGCCAAGGCCAACGACCAATACTTTGGGTTGAGCAATATCTAAGGTCAGTTCTTCTAGCAATTCTACTGCGGCATACGAAACCGAGGCGGCTCCGTCGCGAAAACGGGTTTCCTGGGCTACGCGTTTGCTGGTAAAAAAGATGGTATGCATTAATCGGTGTAGGAATGGGCCTGCCAAGCCCTGGTCAGCCGTCCATTGATACGCGTGTTTTACCTGGTTGCCGATCTGCATATCACCAATTACTTGTGAATGCAAACCCAGACAAACTTCAAATAAATGCTTAACTGCGTCGTTGTGCTGATTGAAGAGAGCAAAATGATGGGTCGCTACCTGACCTAAACTACCCGTTTGGATACTCAGTAATTGAATAATAACGGTACTAAGGTCTTCTGGAGAAGAATAATAAACTTCAGTACGGTTGCAAGTAGAGAGAATTAGTATTTCAGATATGTCGGTAATTTCTTTAATTTGTACCAACAATGCTTTACAAGACTCTGCATTCAATGCAACCCGCTCCCGTATCTCCAAAGAAGCCGTCTTGTGGGATAAACTTATCGCCTTGAAATAATTGTGCATATAAGGATACTCTAGTCTGCAAAATTAACGCTTGTAACATAAATAATAATCATATAAGTAAAGAAAAATAAACTTAAGGTAGGGAATAAGATTATTTATAGAAATTATAAATAAGCCTACTGGTGGCGGTTATGGATATATACGATAATAAATCTAAATACAAAATCATTATTGTGCTGATTGCCTTGCTAATAGGTAGCAGTTCAGTATATTATACGAATAATATTGTTAGTCAATTAGCGCGGCGGGAGAAAAAGCAAATTGAACTGTTTGCCAAAGCAATGCAGCAATTAGCCAACGAAAATAGTGATGAAAATATAAATTTTCTTTTTCAAGAGCTCATTAGTTCCAATACAACGGTACCTGTGATTGTAGTTAATGAGAAGGGAGAACCGGCAAGTTCGAGAAACATCGATATTCCAGTGGATGCGACTCTTGAGCAAAGAAGGACGATTCTGCAAAAGGAATTGGAGCGGATGAAGGAAGAACACAAGCCCATTATATTGGAAGCCGAAGGAGAGACCAACTATATTTACTACCACAATTCCTACCTGCTTTCCCAACTCAAATACTATCCTTATGCCCAATTAACGGGTATTTTCGTGCTGGCTGCGCTGGCCTACCTGGCTTTTAGTTACTCACGCAATGCCGAACAAAACCGCGTTTGGGTTGGATTGGCCAAGGAAACGGCGCATCAGTTGGGTACACCTTTGTCTTCTTTAATGGCTTGGATCGAATATTTCAAGGCTGATCCCAAGTTTGACGACGATGAAATTATACCTGAGCTGGAAAAAGATGTCAAACGCCTGGAAATGATAACGATGCGTTTCTCTAATATTGGGTCTATTCCTACGCTCAAAGAAGAAGATTTGTATGACGTAGTCCAAGGCATCCTTACTTACCTGCAAAAGCGTATCTCCACCAAGGTGAAGATGACCGTCAAAAATCGGCTGATAGGAAATAATCCAGTACAACTCAATCGGTACCTGTTTGAATGGGTCATCGAAAATATTTCTAAAAATGCCGTAGATGCCATGGGTGGGGTAGGAGAACTAAGTGTAACGTTGCTCACTACTACTGATCACCATATTGCCATCGACATTAGCGATAATGGTAAAGGCATAAGCAAGGCGCACATAAAGCAAGTCTTTGAGCCGGGTTTTAGTACCAAAAAACGCGGTTGGGGATTAGGACTGACCCTAGCGAAGAGAATTATTGAGAATTACCACCAAGGTAAAATTTTTGTCAAACAGTCTGAGCTGGGCAAGGGGACAACCTTCCGTATTGTACTGAATGAAAAAGGACAGTCTACGCCAGAAGAAACTATTAGCCGCCGCCCCTTACAAGAACTGACTAATCTGGTGAAGATTAAAAGTATTTTACCCTAAGCTACTGCATTTCTGAGAGGATAATCCAATCATTTTTACCGGAGCTGAAATCTGGCAGATGAAATCTTTGGATTGCGACATGTAATCAGTTAATTTTGCACTCTGAAATAACACTTTGCAGTTTATTATAAAAAATAGAACGAATGGCAAACACAAATAATACCGTAGTGGAAGTTCGTGGCGTGGACACCTCCCAGGCTAAAAAAGCGGATGGTGGCTCCGTTAAGGTGAACACCGGTAAAATCACGCAAATTATTGGCCCAGTAGTAGACGTTAGTTTCGAGGGCGAAGGAGCCAGACTACCCAGGATTCTGGATGCGCTTGAGATCACCAAGAGCAATGGTCAGAAAGTAGTGCTAGAATGCCAACAGCACTTAGGTGAAGACCGGGTAAGAACCATTGCGATGGATGGAACCGAAGGTTTACAGCGCGGAATGGAAGTGATTGACCGGGGTTCTCCCATTACTATGCCAACTGGCGAAGGTATTAAAGGACGTCTCTTTAACGTGGTAGGTGAAGCCATTGATGGTATTCCGCAGCCCAAATCTGATGCGGCTATGTCTATCCACCGCGATGCACCTAAATTTGAAGACCTTTCTACTTCTTCTGAAGTTCTTTACACAGGTATTAAAGTAATTGACCTGTTAGAGCCTTATGTAAAAGGAGGTAAAATCGGTTTGTTTGGTGGTGCTGGTGTTGGAAAAACGGTATTGATTATGGAATTGGTAAACAATATTGCAAAGGCCTATGGTGGTCTTTCTGTGTTTGCCGGTGTAGGAGAACGTACCCGTGAAGGAAACGATTTGTTGCGCGAGTTCTTAGAATCAGGCGTAATTAAATACGGTGAAGAATTTAGCCATTCCATGGAACAAGGTGGATGGGATTTGACTAAGGTGGACGAAGAGGCAATGAAAGACTCTAAGGCTACACTGGTATTTGGACAGATGAATGAGCCGCCAGGAGCCCGTGCCCGGGTTGCTTTATCGGGTCTTACTGTAGCGGAACACTTCCGTGATGGGGATGGAGAAGGCAAAGGACGTGATATTCTATTCTTTATTGACAATATTTTCCGCTTTACTCAGGCGGGTTCTGAAGTATCGGCTCTGTTAGGTCGGATGCCTTCAGCCGTAGGTTACCAGCCTACCCTGGCTACTGAAATGGGTCTGATGCAGGAACGAATCACTTCTACTAAACGGGGTTCTATTACCTCTGTACAAGCAGTTTACGTGCCTGCAGATGATTTAACAGATCCAGCACCAGCGACAACTTTCGCTCACTTAGATGCTACTACTGTACTTTCCCGGAAAATAGCTGAGCTCGGTATTTATCCAGCAGTAGATCCCTTGGATTCAACTTCTCGTATTCTTTCTGCCGATATCCTGGGTGACAAGCACTACGGTACTGCGCAACGCGTAAAAGAAATTCTGCAACGCTACAAAGAATTACAGGATATCATCGCCATTCTTGGTCTAGACGAATTGTCTGATGAAGATAAACTGGTCGTAAGCCGCGCCCGCCGGGTACAACGCTTCTTGTCTCAGCCATTCCACGTAGCCGAGCAATTTACTGGCTTAAAGGGTGTGTTGGTGCCGATTGAAGACACTATCAAAGGCTTCAATATGATTATTGACGGTGAGTTGGATCACTTGCCAGAATCAGCATTCAACCTGGTTGGTAACATCGAAGATGCCATTGCCAAGGGCGAGAGATTAATCAAAGAAGCTCAACAATAAACAATAAACAATAAACAATTAACAATGAACAATGAACAATCACCAATAATTGTTCATTGTTCATTGTTTACTGATAATTGAAAATATGTATTTAGAAATTATTACGCCTGACCAGAAGGTTTTTGCCGGAGATGTGGTTTCAGCTCAGTTTCCAGGTAGTGCAGGTTCTTTCCAAATATTGGATAACCACGCCCCATTGATCAGCACCTTGGATAAAGGGAAGATCGTACTCAAAACGGCGGCTAGTACCGAAAAGGTGATTACTGTAGATGGCGGGGTGGTTGAGGTGAACAATAACAAGGTTATTGTTTTGGCAGAGGCAGTAATTAGTTAAGACAAACGATTGTGATGATATAAAAAGAGGTTGGCGGAAGTCAGCCTCTCTTTGTTAATAGCCTAAGCAGGTATTTATCATCTGCTAATTCTCTCATTTACTGATCTGTACATCCACCTATGTCCGTACTTACGCTTAGTGAAATCTACATTTACCCAATCAAATCTCTTGGGGGCATCAGCTTATCAAGTGCTCAGGTAGGCGAACGTGGTTTGCAATACGACCGCCGTTGGATGCTTATTGACTTGGAAGGTACTTTCCTCACGCAACGTGTTCTTCCTGAAATGGCCTTATTGGGCGTTGAATTAGTGGATGATGGGCTATGGGTGAGCCATCGGCAAAAAGAGACAACGCTTTTATTCGTTCCGTTTGCTACGCCTAACACTGCTCCCATAAGTGTAGTGGTTTGGGATGATACTTGCCAAGCCTTGCCCGTCAGCGACGAGGCCGACGAATGGTTTAGCCAAGCCTTAGGCAAATCTTGCCGGCTCGTGTATATGCCAGACGATTCGGTGCGGCGGGTAGATGAAAAATACGTGGCTGAGCCGCTCAATGTTAGTCTATCTGATGGTTATCCGCTGCTAATTATCGGTCAGGCGGCTTTAGACCATTTAAACACTCAACTGACCGAAGCCTTACCAATGAACCGTTTTCGGCCAAACCTGGTATTTACGGGCGGGGAGCCACACGAAGAAGATACTTGGCAAAACTTTCGGGTGGGTTTGGTAGAATTCAGAGGGGTAAAACCCTGCGCTCGTTGCATAGTCACCACTATTGACCAGCAGACATTGAAAAAAGGCAAAGAGCCCTTGCGGACGCTAGCAACCTATAGAGCCCATGGCAATAAAATTCTTTTTGGCCAGAACCTGATTTCTCTTTCCAGCGGAACAGTGCAAGTGGGCGATGCTATCTCCGTAGATGGTGATTAGCCTACAAGCTGATAACTATCAGCATTTTACATAGGGTTCTGCAAACAAGTATTTCATCAAATATATCCCACATACAGCGGAACTCAGGATTGGCGATCTGAGAAGTAAGGCGAAAAAAAGAATCTGCAAACATTGACTTAGCTACCAGCCGAGGGCTTCAATCAGGTCGGAAGCGATAAGGGCAGATTGACCGCGCTGGGCGGCAGCACGGTCACCGGACAGGCCGTGTTGGTATACGCCGATCAGGGCTGTCTCTAGAGGTGAATAGGACTGAGCGAGCAAAGCTGTAATGATCCCCGTAAGTACGTCGCCAGTGCCACCGGTAGCCATGCCTGGGTTGCCAGTAGAATTGAAATAAACGGTACCGTCGGGGGTAGCAATAGCCGTATTGGCTCCTTTTAATACGACATATACTTGATGCGTTTTTGAAAAGTCTTTCAGTAATTCCAGGCGGTCAAAATCATTTTCTGCTTTACCAGCCAACCGTTCGAACTCTTTGGGATGAGGCGTGAGGATGGCATTGGTTGGCAATCGTTTCAGCAATTCGCGGTTATCGGCCAGCAAGTTCAGGGCGTCAGCATCAATGACCAAGCCTGGGCGCTTGCCGTCCGAAGATTCCTCTAAAGGCTGCTCTAAAGCTAATAATAAATCGCTGAATGCCTTCAAAGTCTCCTCTGCCTTGCCCAAACCCGGCCCTATTCCTACCACTGCATAAGGTTGTAGGGGCGGAACGAACGTAAAGTTTTCATAAGAATCGTCTGCCAGCGCCATGGCTTCGGGCACGGCAGTCTGAATAATTTCGTAGCCACACTGAGGAATCCGCACCGTGAGTAGCCCGATACCGGCTCGCAAGCAAGCCTTGGCAGACAATACTGCGGCTCCTATTTTGCCGTAACTGCCAGCAATGAGCAGGGCGTGGCCAAACGTGCCTTTGTGCGCGTATTTCGACCGGGGCTTTAGCAGACTCTCGGCCAGTAGTTGATCGAGATAATAATAAGGTGTAGGCGTTTTTGCGATAAATGCCTTATTCAATCCAATGTCCACGCAAGTCCATTCGCCCACGAAAGGCGCATTCTGGGGCAGCAAAAAAGCCAGTTTAGGTACCTGAAATGCTACCGTAAAGTGCGCATGCACAATAGTCGAGTCGGCTGGATTGGCCGCATCGGCGTACAAGCCCGAGGCAATATCAACGGAAACCACCGTAGCAGAGTTTCTGGTCCAACGATTCGACCCGGCGTGGTGTCCGGTTCGACGATTTGGCCAAGCAGGGGGCTGCCCAGCAGCTTGTTCATTGATTAGCTCAATTACTTCTTTCACCAAACCTTCGGTGGGTCTGGAAAGGCCTGAACCGAAAATGGCATCGATAAAAATCTCATCATCGCCAATCAGCGGAAAGTTATTGACGTTTTTGATATGCTTAATAATCACCAACTTGCTCAATCGCTCGTAGTTGGCCATAAAGTCCTCCGATCTTTTGTCGGAATAGTCCAAGACGTACACGCTGACCTGGTATTTTTTTCCTACCAATAACCGTGCAATGGCCAGTCCATCGCCTCCGTTGTTTCCCAACCCACAGAATACTTTGACGGGGCGAGTCGACTCAAATCGTTCGGTCAACCAATGGGTAAATGCCAGGGCTGCCCGTTCCATCAAATCAATCGAAGCTACGGGCTCGTGCTGGATGGTATAAGCATCCAGGGCACGAATCTGAGCAGTATCGAGAATTTTCATGGCGAGGAAGGCAGATGGGTAAATAGGCTCATTACTTTACTTCTTCCGAGTGCTGTTCGCTGTACAAACGTAGGTAGCGATACCGCAGATCCTGCCGTTCGCGTGGGCTGCCTCTTTTATCTTCGCGCCTATATTTCGACAAAAGTGCTAGATCTTGGGAAAGGATCTTTTCTAAGGCATCTTCATTGAGTTGGTAAAATTTCCCATTATTCAGGTTGAGTATATAGCCTGCGTAGTATTCAAACAAGCTGGATCTAACTCTACCAGCCTGCATTTCAGCAGGTTTATATACCGGGATACCATCGGCACGCAGTGCGGCGGCCCTACCAGTTATTTTACTTTCCAGGTATCCGTACCGACCCAAATGCAAAAGTGCATCCAAGTGAAAATCATTCTGGTAATGGAGCGAATTTATATAGATAGAATCGCCATCGCAGATACCCCAGATATTTTTTTCAGACTCTCTCAGTGCCTTGGGGTTTTTAAAAACAAGCTGAATAGCCCGATTCGAATGGAGGTCATTTGTTTTCACTAGCTCAAATTCACTGATACTAGTCGGCGAATTAGTTCGGAACTCTTCAAACGTGCGATACAGGCCTTTTTTTAAATGCTTGCACCGCAAGATATCGTTTTCAGAAGAGAGGGAACGGGCAGAATCGGCCAAGGGTTGAGCCAGGCAAACGGTAGATAATAACAGGCAAAAAAAGGATAGACAGGTCTGCATAAAGCTTTTATGATATTCACGAGCAGGTATCGATTACGAGCCCCATCTCTTGTGAGCAACGAGTGTAGGTATCAAAATTATTCCGATTGGCTTATTTTAATTTGCGCAGCGGCGGCGGTGTCCAGCAGCCAAATGAGCTCACCATCAATGGGTTTGATGAGCTGAGAAGGCAATACATCGGGCTGATACTGGCCTTCCAGCACCTCTTTCAATACCTCGGCTTTGTTGGTTCCAGCTACCATAAATGCAATGGCATCGGCCGAATTGATGGCAGGGGCAGTGAGGGTAATGCGGTACATCCCGACTTTCTCCACGTAATTGTCTATAGCCCAGCGGGCCTGTTCCTGTATGGCAGTTGTACCGGGAAACAGAGAAGCGGTGTGCCCATCATCGCCCATACCCAGGAACACCAGGTCGAAACGAGGAATGGGTTCGGGGAAATACGTTTTCAATAAGGCTTCATATTGCGCTGCCGATTCTGCCGGGGGCAAAGTACCCGACATCGGGTGGATCTGGCTGGAAGGAACGGGCACGTGGTTGAGCAAGGTATCATAAGCCATCTTGGCATTGCTGCGCTCGTCATCCATAGGCACGCAGCGTTCATCTCCCCAGAATACGTGGACATTCGGCCAATCTACTGCCTCACAATAAGGCGACTGAGCCAGTAATTCGTGTACGCGCTTAGGCGTACTGCCACCCGACAGAACTACCGTAAAACGGCCATAGCGGCCGATAGCTTCCTGAGAAAGTTCAACAAAAAGTTTCGCTGCTGCATTGCTCAGGGCTTCAGCATCGGTATACACTTGGATATCCATAGGTTTTATATTTTTAGCTATCAGCTTTTAATTTGATACGAATGAGGTTAAGATTAGCCCTGTCCATTAGCTACTGGCTGGGTTTGGGCTTTTTCTTTGAAAAGAAGGGCAAACAGCAATAGGATAACTAAGGCTGCTATGGCAGGCACCAGCCAGATACTTTTCCAGTCGTGCAGTAAGGTAGTTGCGTTCGTATACTGGCCAACAACCGAGCCTGCCACCCAAGAACCGATGAGCATACCTATGCCATAGGTTGCCAGTGTTATCATACCCTGTGCTGAACTGCGCAAGTGCGCTGGTGCTTTGCGGTCGACAAAAATCTGTCCGGTTACGAAGAAAAAGTCATAGCAGATGCCGTGCAAAATAATACCCAGGTAAAGCATCCAGGCCATGGAGCCGTTGTTGCCGAAAGCGAATAGTACGTAACGCAAACTCCAGCATACCATCGCTAATAGCACAATGCGTTTTACGCCCAGGCGGGTAAGGAAGAAGGGCAGCAGCAGCATAAAGCCTAGTTCCGACATTTGTCCCATGGTCATTTTGCCCGCAGCATTTTCCAAGCCTACTTCGTTCAGGAAAGGATTGGCGAAGCTATAATAAAAGGCAAGTGGAATACAAATGAGCATAGAAGCGATAAACATCGTGGCAAAAGAACGATCCTTTAACAAAGCCAAGGCATCTAAGCCCAATATATCCCGAATGCTGACCGGCCCCGTGGCTTGCGGTGGAGTATGAGGCAGGAAAAAGCTATAGATGCCCAGCAGAATAGAGGCAGCAGCGGCAATCTGGAAGGTGAGGGCGGAGCTTTCTATTTTCAGGAACCCGATCAGTAAACCTACCACAATCCAGCCGGTGGTGCCTAACACCCGGATCAGGCCAAACTCCTTACCAGGGTCACTCATCTGCCGGAATGCAACGGCGTTAGTGAGGGCAAGGGTAGGCATGTAGCATAAGGTATAGGCCAATAAAGTGGCATAAAAGGAGACAAAGCTGGTTTGTTGAGAAACCACGTATAACATTATCCCTCCTATTAGGTGCAGGGTGCCCAATACTTTTTGTGTGGCGAAAAAGCGATCGGCAATCAAGCCGACAAAAAAGGGTGAGACAATGGCTGCAATAGAAACAGTCGTATAAATCCCTCCTATTTGCGGGCCATCAAAATGCAGCGTGGTTCCTAAGTAAGTACCCAACGTTACAAACCACGATCCCCAGACAAAATATTCCAGGAACATCATGGTCGAAAGTTTCACACGGGTGGCTGTTAGCATAACGCAAAAGAGTTAGGATATTTAGTTGTCAGCATATTACTCAAAAGCTTAGTCTTTCGCTTCCTTCAGACACAGTGCCGCAGCACCAATCATGCCTGCATTGTTGCCCAGTACCGCCAACCGGATATCCAGATCGTCGGTATAGTAGGTAGGCAGGTGCTTGTAGAGCACTTTTTCCAGGCTTGGTTGCACATGGTTAAACACCTTCGACACGCCGCCACCAATCACAATGGTATGAATATCTAGTAGGCGGATGGTAGATACCAGGCCTTCACCCAGGATGGTTCCTACGTGCCCAAACACCTGTTGCGCCAACTCATCGCCTTGGCGGGCAGCATCTTCGATGGCTTCCGCATCTAACTCGGCAATGCCTGAAAGCAATGATTTGCCTTCGTAATCCTTTAGCATGGCCGTTGCTATTTCCAGAATACCTTTCTTACCAATATTTTCTTCCAATAGTCGGCCATTTCCTGTCATGATATGGCCGATTTCCATGCCATTTCCTTTGCCGCCTCTCATCAATTTGCGGTTAACAATCGCTGCCCCTCCGATACCGGTACCCATGGTAATGAAGAGCATGCTGTCGGGCATATTTTTTCCAGAGAAATGATATTCGCCCATCGCTGCAGCTTTGGCATCATTTTCCAGATAAAATTTAATGCCTTCGAACTTCTCCGTGAATATTTTATAGAGCTTAACACCGTTCAGTTCGGGCAGGTTAGCCATGGCAATGGCTGTTTTGCGTTTGCTGCTCAGTAAGCCCGGTAAGCCAACACCCACTTTTTTTACTTCTGGGTATTGCTTTAATAATGATTCTACCAAGCTGGTTAGTTTCTCTACGAACTGGCCACCCTTGCGTAGGTCAGGGGTAGGGAATTTCTGCTTCGACATCAGCGTACCATCTCCTTTGACCAAACCCACTTTTACATTGGTGCCTCCGACGTCAATACCTAAAAAAAACTGATCCATGAATATATATAGTTTACTTCCCACATGTTTGATTTTGATCAATTCAGCCGCCTTTCAAGGCTGTTTGGCTAAATCGGCGCAGTATAAACAAAAAAAGCGATATCCCGAAAAGGAGATCGCTTTTCTGACGTAAAGCAAAAGGATTACCATCCACTAGTACTGGCTTTCGTTTTACTGGCTTTTATTACCGGATTTTGATAGGCGCTAATCGTAGTCTGTTGGCTGCTAGCCCATTGCTTTACTTGATCGTTACCACCGCCGTTGATTTCAGATTTCAATAACCTAACTAGGGTTGCGTGATTAGCTTTGGCGGCTTTTACATATTCGCGGTCAAGATCAGTGCCTGACAAAAACAGCAGCTTATCCTTTAGTGCCTGGTGCTGTGACGATAACTCGGCAGATAAGATACTTCTCGTTGGGCTAGGACGAGTCGCACTTGTCCGCGAATCATCAGCACCATTGTTAGTAGTAGGCTGGCTGAGGTTAGTAAGGGCTGACATAGGTTCAGAATTTTTGTTTACGGCTCCGCCAAAGCCACTGCCGGTTCCAGTCACAGTCCCGCTACCAGCGCCCGTGCCAGCGTAAGCTTGCCTGGATGCGGGTCTTCGGTATCCTTTATATTGGCTGGGGCGGGATATAGCCGTACCAGTAGTACCGCCGCCAGTTCCTAATCCCGACCCTGAAACGTTAAAATTATCCATGTCATCATTCTGCAAGGCGTATTTTTCTATGGAGCCTGTCGATTGGGTATTGGCATTGGTTAGGGCGGATGGCTGGGCAGGGGCTGCATTGGCATTGGCAAGGCTTTGTAATTCCTGGTTTGCTTTCGTAAAGTCATTGACTAATTGTTGTGCATATTGCCTTACTTGCTCGGAAGAAGCGTTTTGCAGGGCAACATTCCCCAGTTCAATCTCCGTCATTCCGGCTTCGTAGGCTTGCTTCATAAATTCCGTATCATCCTGACTGGCAGCTGTCTTGTCTGTCTTTGGAGGGGTAATAGGCTCATCCCAGCCAGAAGATGTACTGCCAGAAGGTTTTTCCTGAGCCGACAAGGGCGGCGATAGCATTATCAACACGATAGCCATCACCCAGATAACCATCTGTTTTCTCAATAGCTTTTTCATTGTTGTCATG
>JAZKGK010000257.1:0-9045 GCA_040385915.1 Bacteroidota bacterium | reverse complement strand
TATTGAATGCTGTAGCGCTGCGCTTGCTAAAAAGTGAAAGCGTACCATACCAAATGCAGAACCTGATGCCTGGAATGGATACTCATTCGGTGGAGGATCAGGGATTAGAAGAGCTAAATAAATTGCTGAATGAAAAATCCCGTACACTATTTGTCCGAAAAAAACAGGAAGTTTTTAGCGAAGGTAATTACCCGTACGCCCTATATTATATCCAGAAAGGCAAAGTGAAGACCTATAAAACGCATCCTGAAGGCCGGGAGTTTATTATTGGCTTGCACCAGGAAGGCGAGTTTATCGGTTATCTGGATTTGCTGGAAGGAGGAAATCATACGGAATCGGCCACTGCCCTGGAAGATACCGAGTTGGTACTCATTAAACGGCAGGACTTTCTTTACCTACTTCACCACAACTGGGAGATTTCCCAGAAATTTATCAAACTACTGGCTGACAACCTGGCTGACCAGGAAGAAAAATTGCTGAAACTGGCCTATAATTCCGTACGGAAGCGCGTAGCCGAAACCCTGGTACAGTTATACGAACGGTTCCGACCGTCGGAACATGCCGCAGCCATTATCCGCATGTCGCGCGAGGACTTATCTGGGCTGATCGGAGCTTCGAAGGAAACGGTGATTCGCACCCTTTCGGACTTTAAGGAAGAGAAACTGATCGAAATCAATCCCCACGGCATTCATATCCTGAACCTGAATAAGCTGCAACGCATGCGGAATTGACAAAAGCGTAGGCTCATTTGTATGGCTAAGCCATCAATACATTAGTCTATCAGCAAAACTATTTAACTAGCAGGAGAGGATAAATCGGTCGGCTCGTTGACTACCTTCCGATTGTTGGCTCTTCGGAGGAAGCTAATTTTACTGGCAAAGTGAGAGGCTTTTATTTCTTCGCCTCTCATCTTGAGGGATACGTCAATAAATTGAGCGCCGATAAATAAAATACAAGCTGAATAATTGACCCAAAGCATCACCAGGATAATAGAAGCCGCCGCCCCGTAGGTGGTAGTCACCTGACTTTGAGCCAAATAAAACCCGATCAGCGTTTTACCCAAGGTAAATAATGCTGCCGTAAGCATGGCGCCTTTCCAGATGTGTCGCCAACGGATTTTTACGTCAGGGAGGAATTTGAATATCAAGGCAAAAAGCAGGGTAATGAGCGCGAAAGAAAGACTCATATGCATGACTTTCAGCATATACACCGAATAATGTAGAAATATCCGCTGTAAATAACCCGCCAATACATTCAATATCACATCCAGCAACAGGGATACCACCAGCAAACAGCCAATGACTAAGACCATTATAAACGAAAATATCCGGTTTAGGACAAGAGCCCAAGCATTGGTTTCAACGTCGACTTTTACTTTGTAAATTTTGTTCAAGGCATTCTGCAAGGCTGCAAAGGCCGCCGTAGCTGAAAAAAGCACCATTGCTCCTCCAGCCACCTTAGCCACCCAACTGCTTTTTTCCTGGTTAATGCTTTCCACCATCGTTTGAATACTGGCGGCGGCTTGCGGTCCAATAAATCCTTCGACCTGCATATACAACTCACCAGTAACCGCTTCTCTTCCTAAAAAATAGCTCGCTACAGTAATGACTACCGCAAACATGGGTGCCATAGAAAAGACAGTATAGTAAGACAAAGAGGCGGCTAGCTGGAAACAGCTATCTGCCACCCACTCCGCGTAGAGTTCTTTGAGAAAGATGCCAATATGAGTCAGTCTTTTTTTCATTTCACTTATTGTTGAAGATATTTCATCCCCTCCGAAGCTGTGCAGTTTACGAAGATTATGATAATTTTCAACGACATTTTTCCCTTAAGACATACGTGTTTGCTATTGATAGTCATCTTTGGTAAAAACAATGGAGAGGCAAAAATGTTTGATGCTAAGCTATCTAAGTAAGGGCATAAAAAAAGGCACTGTCTAATGGACAGGCCCTTTTTGATAAACAAACCAAAATATACTTATTGTTATAACGCTCTTTTTTCCAAAAGAGAGAATTCATTTTACTAGTGCTTATTACCAGAATACCGTGTACAAGGCCACTAATATTCCGCAAATTATAATAGCACCCACCGTAAATCCTGCCGAAGGTTTGAACATAGAAGAATCTATCTCTAGTCCCTTTGGATTGTCTTTTCTATCGGCCAATGCGACCATCATCAGCACGCAAGCCAGGAATACGAAGCCCATCCGGTCAAGGAAAGGAATTTCGTACAAGCCACTGGTAGGATTCAGTACAGCAAAGCCACTGCTACTCAGGAAAGACAGGTCTACTCCCCAGCCAGGCATAAATTTAAAAATGATAGAAAGGGCGAAACCTCCGATAATAGCGGCAAAAGCACCGACTGAATTGGCCCGTTTCCAGAAGAAACCAAGGACGAAAATGGCAAAAATACCTGGCGACACGAAGCCGGTATATTCCTGAATGAACTGGAAACCACCTTTTTTGTCAATACCGAGTGAATCAGAAATAGCAATAGCTACAATCATCGCCACCAGCACCGCGATCCGGCCAGTGCTCACCAGCTTTTTCTCATCTGCTGCGGGATTAATGTATTTCTTGTAAATATCCAGCGTGAAAATGGTAGAAATACTGTTGGCTTTTCCAGCCAGCGAAGCCACAATGGCCGCGGTCAGCGCAGCGAACGATAAGCCTTTTAGCCCTACAGGGAGTAGGTTTAGCAATACTGGGTAAGCGTTATCTGGATTCAGTTCTCCGCCTTTCATCATCTCTGGCTGAAACATACCTTCCTGGTGCAACACATAGGCCGCGATACCAGGAAATACGACGATAATAGGCATTAGCAACTTAAGGAAAGCGGCAAACAAAATACCGTTACGAGCAGTGGGCAAATCGGCACCCAAGGCACGTTGGGTAATGTATTGGTTACAACCCCAGTAGTTCAGGTTTACAATCCACATACCGCCAAGCAGAATCGTTAAGCCAGGAAGATCCGAATAGCTGGCATTGGACTGGTCGAAAATCATTTGGAAGTGATCGGGCGTTTTATCCAGCATCAGTTTAAAGCCGGAAACGACACCAGAAGAACCGAAATGCTCCGACACCATGTTAAGAGCCAGGTAAGTGGTAGCCAAGCCACCCAGAATAAGGAAAAACACCTGAATTACGTCGGTATAACCGATTACCTTCATTCCACCCAGCGTAATGATAACGGCAAAAACCGCCAGACTTATCATACATACCCAAAAGTTAATGCCCGAAATGGTATTAACAGCCAAAGCTCCCAAGTATAGAATGGAGGTCAGGTTTACAATTACATACAGCAACAACCAGAAAACGGCCATCACCATACTCACCGTAGGATTGTAACGCTTGGTGAGGAACTGCGGCATCGTGAAGATGCGGTTTTTGAGATAAATGGGCATAAAGAAAACAGCCACAATGATCAGGGTAGCTGCCGCCATCCATTCGTACGTAGAAATAGCCAGCCCCATTTTGAAGCCCGACCCTGACATACCAATGAACTGTTCGGCAGAAATGTTGGAGGCGATGAGCGAAGCGCCGATAGCCCACCACGTTAAGGAGCCTTCGGCAAGGAAGAAATCATTTGAACTGGTTTCTTTGGCCTTTTTTCTTTGGTAAATCCAGTAGCCGTACCCAGCTACGATAAAAAAGTACACTAAAAAGACGATGTAGTCTAGTGTTTGAAGTCCCATTGGTGATTTAGTAGTAGTTATTAGTTGAGAATACTTGCCTGCCCCTTAGCAAACAAGGCTGCAAGTTGAGGAATTTGTTCAATGAATCAAATTCCTCAATTGCAACCAAGTGATAAAATTTAATATTATTTCGTCATTGCGAACAAAGTGAAGCAATCCGTTGCAGTAAAGTATACTGCAGACTTCAGTACCATAGATTGCTTCACTTTGTTCGCAATGACGGTTTTTGCCTTGCAATGAAGGGCTTTTCTAATTATCAAAAGATAAAATAGAATTTACTAAATGTATTGATTGATAATATTTTCAAACAATTCCTGTTTGCCACTCACTTGGGTAGGTTCGCCATTCTTAGCAGCCAAGTCGCGCAGGGCTTCCAAAGAAAGCTTTCCTTGTTCAAACAATTTACCATCGCCACTATCAAAAGAAGCGTAGCGATTCTGGCGTAGCTTTTTGTAATCTGACTTTTCCAGTATATCGTTGGCTACTAGCAAAGCGCGGGCAAAAGCATCCATTCCACCCACGTGAGCCAGGAACAAATCTTCTGGATCGGTAGAGTTACGGCGTATTTTAGCATCAAAGTTCACCCCGCCAGTTAAGCCACCAGCTTCTAGGATAATGAGCATGGCTTCGGTCAATTCAAAAAGATCGACGGGGAATTGGTCGGTATCCCAGCCATTCTGGTAGTCGCCACGGTTGGCATCAATGCTGCACAACATGCCAGCATCCACTGCCACCTGCAATTCGTGCGCAAAAGTATGGCCAGCCAGTGTAGCATGGTTAGTTTCGAGGTTCAATTTGAAATCGTCTTGCAGGTCGAACTGACGCAGAAAACCTACGACCGTAGCCGCATCGTAGTCATACTGGTGCTTAGAAGGTTCGCAAGGCTTGGGCTCAATCAGGAATGACCCTTTGAAGCCAGCTTTCCGTCCGTAATCGCGCGCCGTGGCCAGAAACCGACCTAAGTGCTCCGTTTCGCGCTTCATGTTGGTGTTCAGCAGAGACATATACCCTTCGCGGCCTCCCCAGAAAACGTAATGCTCGCCTCCCAGCGCAATAGTGGCATCAATCGCTCCTTTTACCTGAGCAGCAGCGTGCGTGAGTACGGCAAAGTTAGGGTTGGTAGAAGCGCCATTCATATAACGCGGGTTAGAGAAAAGATTGGCCGTTCCCCATAATAATTTTATGCCGGTTTCCTCCTGCTTTTGACGGGCGTAGTCTACAATCGTTTGCAGGTTGCGCTCCGATTGGGCCACCGTACTTCCTTCGGCAACCACATCAAAGTCGTGGAAACAATAATATGAAACGCCCAGTTTAGAGATAAACTCAAATGCCGCATCCATCTTTTCTTTGGCAAAAGCAATCGGATCGGTCTGTTTATCCCAAGCATACACCCGGGTGCCAGGGCCAAAAGGATCGCCACCGTTGCCTACAAAAGAATGCCAGTAAGCCACGGCAAACTTAAAGTGGTCTTTCATTTTCTTGCCCGCAACCAGGCGATTCTCTTCGTAGAATTTGAAAGCCAAAGGGTTATTCGATTGGCGTCCTTCGTAGGCTATTTTCTGTATCCCTGGAAAATATTCCTTCTGTGCGTTGATAACGTGTGATGACATAAAATTGAACTAGAGTTTTAATGAAAATAATTAATCCTTACCATTGTAAATTACTTGCTTCACTTGTGCCATACATTCGGAAAAGGCATAAGCTTTTTTTGCTGGCTGAAACTACCGTGAACATCGGGTGGAAATAATACTTAGATGCTTATTGTATGTTTTACAATATTAAACCTAAATTTGATTAACAGCAAAAGAACGACAACTTTTCTTTACAAAATGAAAAATGATTTACCATTGAATTTTACTCATCCTTCCTCCTCAACATTAAATATTATTCCTTCAGTCTCGGTCGATTGTATCATATTCGGTTTGGAAGAAGGACGATTGAAAGTATTATTAGTAAAACGTGACATTGAGCCATCTAGGGGGCTATGGGCACTTATGGGCGGCTTTGTGTTAGAGCAAGAAGACCTGGATATGTCGGCCAAACGGGTGCTGGAAGACTCCACCGGCCTGAAAGACATTTACATGGAACAATTGTACACCTTTGGCGATGTCAAGCGTTTCCCTTTGCACCGGGTTATTAGCACAGCCTACTGCGCCCTGATTAACCTGACCCGCGATAATTTAAAGTCTGGATCAGATGCCTGCGATGTGGCCTGGTTAGACATGGCCGAATTGCCGGAGTTGGTATTTGACCATAAACAAATGTTGGATCGCGCCCTTGCTTACCTTCGGAACAAAGTGCGCCTCGAACCCATTGGCTTTGAGCTGCTGCCTCCCAAATTTACGCTCACCCAATTGCAAAACCTGTACGAAGCCATACTCAACACCAAATTGGATACCCGTAATTTCCGCAAAAAATTACTACACATGAATATGCTGGTAAAGCTAGACGAGAAACAGCAAGACGTAGCACACCGGGCTGCCCATCTCTACAAGTTCGACAAAGAAATTTATAATCAATTGAAAGAAGCTGGTTTCACTTTTGAGCTATAGCTTTTTTTGAGTAAATGAGTTTAAAGTTTAGAGTTTAAAGTGGATGAGTAGAAGGGTTTATGAGTAGATTTAGGTTTATTTGTGATTTCTGATAACCAACTACATACTTTAAACTCATAAACTTTAAACTCATAAACACTTTTTTTATGGCAATCAATCTGGTAAAGGGTCAAACCATTGACCTACGCAAAAATGACAGTGGCGACAGTTATGATCTTTCGCAGGTAACGATGGGGCTGGGTTGGGACGTGCGTAAAAAAACCGAGAGCGGAGGATTTTTTGGCAAACTGATGGGCGGCAAGAAAGAGGAAGAGTATGATTTGGATGCTATCGCCTTTCTTTTGGATGCTAATGACAAGGTGGCGAACTTAGGCAATGACAAATTGCTGAATGGTGACGTCTTATTTTTCAACTCCCTAAAACATCCCTCAGGCCACATCTGGCTTACGGGCGACAACCGTACGGGCGCTGGAGATGGCGACGATGAGCAAATAATTGTAAAGCTGGATTCACTGGATCAGAAATATCAGAAAATTCTTTTCTTGGTTACTATTTACCAGGGAACCCAAAGAAACCAGCACTTCGGCATGCTCGAAAATGCCTATATCCGGGCGGTGGATGCCAAAGGCAAAGAAATAGCCAGGTTCAGCTTATCTGGCAATGACACCTTCAACGGTATGTGCGGAATGATTTTCGCCGAAGTGTACCGCAAAGATGGCAGTTGGAGATTCCGAGCTTTAGGCGAACCTCAACCATCTGACAATTTCACGAGTGTATTAAAGACCCGCGTTTATTCGTGATAAAATCTCGTGATCGATCGCTCTAACTTAAAACACATTTCTTTCGATTTATGGCTGACACTCATCAAGTCAAATCCGCTGTTTAAACCACTTAGGAACGACTTATTGATCGAGTGCTTTGGCATTGACCACCCACCTGCCCTGGTAAGTGAGCGAGTAAACCAGTGTGACCGGTTTCTCAATATCATCAATGAGCAGGTGGGCAGAAATGTGCATACCTACGAAATACTCCTGATTGTGCTGGAAAGGCTCGATGTCAATATCCAGGAAGTGTCCGTTGAGCAATTGGAACACTATTATCTACGAATGGAGGAGCTGTTTTTTCGTTACCATCCGGTACTGATAGCCACGGAAACCAGCCACATTCTAGCGGGTTTACAAAGCAAAGGAATTACGCTGAATATATTGAGCAATACGGGTTTCATTCAGGGAAGAACGTTGAGAAAGCTTCTGGCACAACTGGATATAGGTCAATGCTTTAGTTTCCAACTGTATTCCGACGAAATGGGTTATTCGAAGCCCTCAGCGCAAGCATATCATTGCCTGCTGGAAAGCCTTAGCCACCAGACCAGTATAAATAAAGAGGCCATATTGCATATCGGCGATAACCGTATAGCAGATTATGAGGGCGCAATAAAGTTTGGCATTCAAGCGCAACTGATCAATTCAAACGGGATTTCCTTAGGCAACTTATTCGGTTATTAAAGTTAAAAGTTGATGAGTTAAAAGTTTAAAGTGTATAATCTACTATAAACTCATCAACTTTTAACTCTAAACTCATTCACTTAATTGATGTTTCAATCATTCTCTTTGCATCAAATCAGCCATATTGAAAGCATCCCTTTTGAGCCGGAAATATACAGCAAATTCAAATTTGGCGACGGAGCAGCCGCTCGGTTAATGGGTACCCAACTGGGCAAAAGCTTCATTGCCACTTATCAGCACCTGTTATTGAACGGGCAGGAAATCGTAGTGGTGCCCAGTCCGTATAATTCTATACCGACGGCCTCTCATACAATGGCCATGTACTTCAAAGATGAGCTAAACTTTTTTTTGTATCAACACAAAAAGAAATCGCTGCTCGACTCCAAAATTCACCGATACAAAACCTATAGCGCCGACTATGGCAATTTGAGTTACGAAGATCGGGTCAATCTCATATCTTCCGACACGTATCACATTGACAAGGCGTTTCTGACCAACCGTACCGTTCTGTTGATCGATGACATTAAAATAACCGGGAGCCACGAACTGATTTTGAGAAGGCTAATTGAGGCAAATGCGATAGAAGGGAATTTTATTTTTGTGTATTATGCGGCTCTCGCCAACAATAAAATAGAGCCGCATTTCGAGAATTACCTTAACTACTTCTACGTAAAAGACCTTACTTTTCTAGTAAATATCATCAAGGCGGAATCATTTGTTTTCAATACCCGAATAATCAAATACATCTTAAATTCAGAGGCCGGCTGTATGCCTGAATTTATTGAAAAGATTGCAAAAGAAAAGTTAAATACGTTGATCGTCTATGCCATCAGCAACGACTATCACCTCATGGATGAATACAAAAATAATTTACAACTCATTATCCAATTCACAAACTATGGCAATTAATCTGCAAAAAGGACAAAGAGAAAACCTAAGCGCCCAGAAGTTCACCATCGGTCTGGGCTGGGATACCAACAACAGCGCTACTGGCAGCGGTTTTGACCTCGACGCCTCCGTATTTATTCTCGGTTCCAACCAAAAGCTGCTGGCCGATCAGTACTTCATTTTTTACAACAATGCTACCTCACCTGACGGTGCCGTTACCCATACCGGCGATAATAAAACTGGCGAAGGAGAGGGCGATGACGAACAAATCTTGGTTGATTTGACTAAGATAAACGCCCAAGCAGTAGAAATTTGCGTAGTAGTCACCATTCACGAGGCCGAAAGCAGAAAGCAGAACTTCGGGCAAGTCAGGAATTCGTACATCCACATTCTGGACGATCAGAAC
>JAZKGK010000256.1:12477-19315 GCA_040385915.1 Bacteroidota bacterium | reverse complement strand
CGATGTAGAATATCTCAAAGAGTTACTAAAGTAAATATCATGCGTTTGCCCTAATTTTTGATTATTCAAGCTAATATACGCCATGGCCTAGGACTTATTAATGTTACAAGAGTGGAATACAATATTTTTCCCAGCCGGGTCTCCGCAGGGACCCGGCGTTTGGTTGAAGGTTGGCGGTCAGCCGCTGCCGTTGAATGGTTGTGCTACGAAAGCAAGTTGAGATCAAGTGTTATGATAGTGTTTTCAATGAACTGCTGAATTTGGGTAATTGGCTGGGGAGCGAGCGCTGGGTCCCTACGGAGACCCAGCTGGGAAACAATCGGCAAAAGCAAGGATAACAAAATTCATTTTACACTTCTCTCCTTTTACTCCATTTGTCCATCTTCTTCAGCTATTCTTATTGCTTCAATCAGAATTTTTTCATCTCTCTTAACCACTGAAATTAGCCGTCCTATTTTCATTAATATTTCTTTTTCTGAACTCCAAATGGCTATTCCATCCGCTTCATCATCAAATCGAATCCTATCTAAAAGGGAAGGATCAGACATCTTAACCGCTCCATAAATAATACCAAGCCAACTTGGTCCACCACCTTGATAATCATGAGCTTCTAAAAACTTTACGTGAGTATCTTTTTCAGAAACATCATAATAATCCAACCGAAAGTTTGTTGAACTAATTTCTACTAACTCTCCTCTTGGTTTAATAGTAACATTTTCCAAAGCATCGACTAATTTATTATTCTTGGAAGTCATCAATTTATTGTTGTTGGAGGTTCGCTCGGTGCAACTAAAAATGAGGAAGAAAGAAATTACTATTATAACATTTATTATTATAAATTTTTGAGTTATTTTTCTCATTATATGCTTTATTGTAAACTATGCCCTTAACCTTAAATATAGCCATTTAGTCTGAATCATAAAATCGTTTACTTTTTCCCAGCGGGGTCTCCAACGGGACCCCGCGTTTGGTTGAAGGTTGGCGGTCAGCCGCTGCCGTTGAATGGTTGTGCTACGAAAGCAAGTTGAGATCAAGTGTTATGATAGTGTTTTCAATGAACTGCTGAATTTGGGTAATTGGCTGGGGAGCGAGCGCTGGGTCCCTACGGAGACCCAGCTGGGAAAGAAAACCCGCACAAATCGGCAAACGCCCTATCCTTCAGCCACCACTTCCAGCTTACTCCTGCAAGTCCTCCAGCATTTTCTTTAGGTCGCGTTTGCTTTGTTCTTTTTGGAGAATGATGGGTTCAGACATGCGCACGCTACAATCAAAGGCGCCGCAGCGCTCGCAGGTCTGGTTGACCAGCTTGATATGCAGGTTGGGGTCTTTCAAGAATTTGACAGTACTGCGGAGGACATCATTCATCAGAAAGCCGATGGATACGCTGGTGTTCAGGTTGGCAGTCACGTGGGTAGGCCGCGCAATAGCAATCATCAGGTATTCTGCTTTCGAATCGATGTATTGGGAAATATGGGCAGCAGAGAGGGGTTTTTCGTACTTACCAGCCCGTTGCACCTGCGCTAGCTGCTGTAGGATGGTGAGCGATACCCACCGGCGGCAATAAAACTCTGTGGATGTTGCATGGGGCGTATGCAGCCTCGACAAGTGGATTTCTTTGGTCAGCATAAACCGGTTCTCTCCCGGCACATTGTCGAAACGCAGGAAAAACAATTGCTTAATGCCAAAATACTTCGGCACAATATTCGTCATCCGGTGGAGAAATATCTCGGAGGTAGCGTTGAACTGATCCATCAGGTCTACCAGAAAAGCCCCGTTCCAGGTAGTTTGCGAGAAGAAGGCCTGCAAGTCTGATACAATGCGCTGCCGATGGATGAGCAAAGCACCAGCAAAGTAAGAGGCTTTGAAGTTGTTAAGCACCTGATCGAAGGAGCCCACATCGACCCAGGAGGAAGTAAGCGGGCGGTCGAGCAAGCCCAGGCATTGGTAAGCAATCTCCCGCCCCAGGGTAAAGGCTTTCTGTTTGGCGGTAAGTTTTTTGTTCAGCAATAGTTTCGTGCCCTTTTTCAGTACCAATACCGAACGCAGGTGTTGCAATTCGGGTCTTTCCTCGGCTGTATATTCTTGTATTGTATAGCCAAACCGATTGGTCAGTATTTTAGCCAATTGAGCCGCATCGGGCGAAGTGCCCAGCGTAATGCCTTCTTCTATGCAGAGCTTCTCGACGGACAGCTCAATATCTTC
Source organism: Bacteroidota bacterium (assembly GCA_040385915.1). GTDB lineage: Bacteria > Bacteroidota > Bacteroidia > Cytophagales > ES-bin-26 > ES-bin-26. Next base: position 17,113 of record JAZKGK010000256.1, on the reverse strand, counting down.
GAAGTAGTTATCGTGCATCTCCTGATACGAACGAAGCACCGCAAAATAAAACTCCTCCTTTCGTATATCGAAGTTGCGGCTGATTTTGACCAGCGTACTAATAAAGGCGCCCAACTTTTCTGGCACATTGGATAGCAGCTCTAATAAGTCGCCAGGACCAACGCCAAATATCTCCAATGGTAGCTCGCTCAGAATGTTCGATTCCAACAATTCGGAGAGCGCTCCCAGGTTATGACCTAGCGTGAGCGACACCAACCAGTCGTATTTTACTTCCAAGGCTTCGGCTAGCTGAATTATTTTATCGGCCTTCGGATATTTTTTACCTTTTTCTATTTCGTTGAGATAAGACATCGAAACGCCCGTCTTGTGGGACAAATCTGCTAACGACATTTGCTTATCAAGGCGTAACTGCCTCAGTTTCAAACCAAATACTAATCTAACATTCTCTTCTCTTACGGACACGGGCAGAAATATTGATGGAGATTACTGAACAAAAATAGGCATTAACACGCATTGATTTTCTGGCAGGTGTAATATTTTTTGCGAATTTTGAAAAATTAGCGAATATTCGCTTGACTTTTAAATTTCGCTGTTATATCTTTACATCGTCATCATCAACAAACAGGCTAGTACGAGAGATTCTGAAAGCCACAACGTTCCCGATATTAGGTTAAAATTCACTTCAACAGCAAGCTAGAACAAAAAGCCCTCCGCTACCGCGGGGGCTTTTTTGCTTTTAGCCCCATTGTTACTTCGCCAGTATAATAGCGATCATCATTCCATTATACACTGCAATAATTCTAAAAAAAGCACATACATCCGTCTATTCTATAAAACAGATGCGTTTATGGGTAAATGAGTGTATGAGATTTTATGGTAAGTAGTTTAGGATGGCTGCGCAGGGTTTTCTTCTGCGGGTGGGGTATGGTAATTCACTTCCCACGTATGGTCGGCGAGCAGATGCACTTGAGCAATAAAAGCCCGGTAAGGAAATGACCTCCCCCACTCGTCGGGCGATACCATGGAGAGGACATCGGTTCCGTTATTCTTTTCGTACAGGTAATAGGTATGGCCAATCAGGGGCTCAAATCCCATATCAGCAGCGTATATCCGCTCAGACACCTCTACCCGCTGCTGAATAGTACGCCCCTGCTCGACCAGCGTTTGCATTTGCCGGTAAAGCTGGTTCATCTGATTGTCGGTTTGCTGGCGCATAGCAGTCAACGACCGACCTTTTATCTTTCCTTTGTCTTCTGGCCTGACCACTGCGCCGCCATTGGTGTGCGCATAAGGCAATAAACCCGGGTTTTGAGCCACTTTATCAGGATCAATGGGGTTAATAATCAATTTCTCTACTGCTTCCTTTACCGATTCTACAGAAGCCTTTTCTGTATGCGTCGCTGCTTGCTTTAACATAGTATGGATAAGTTAGGTAGGCGAATGAGTGGATAGGCATATGAGCCTATGTAACGCATCTACTTAGTCCTTAACTTCGTAAAAGTATTAAATGTTTCTGTAGCTGATCCAAGAATATTCTTCATTTGATCACATTCTATAGGACTAATAATGTTATCAATATTTGGATTAAATCTTGCAAAACACGAACTTAGCCATAGCTTATCAGAGTTTTCACTAGTGGCGGCTTTGCTTTTCCTGAATATTATTTCTTAATATTATTTCTTATGAATATTTCGCGCGCCACTCAAGAGATGTTGAGCCAATTTATCTCCTTACGCTTGCCTTGTACGGCCTTCAATCCTCCTGGATTGTAGAATATGTAGCTTGGCAACACAAAGCCAATTGCTGATAAATGCAACAGACTGAACAGGTTACTTCACAACGCAGAACCATGAAAACTACCCATACCCACATTACTAAATCCACCACTACCACAAAAGCCCTGGATTCGCGCGTGTCTATTCTGAAGGTCATCGAAAGGACATTCGATAAGCTAAAAGAGTCTAAATTATCGGATCAGAACAAAAAACGCATTCTTGCCAAGCTGGACGGCGATGTGCAACGGATAGCCCATTTCTTCCAGTGTGACAAAGAGGAAGCCTTATTTTTTACGGTCATTTTTGGTTTGAAAGTAGTCACGAACAGTGTTTACTACCACGATATTATCCAGTACCTCGACTGCAATCCATTTTTTATCGTCGGGCACGAAAACATTTTCAAAAGTCTCCAAAAAAGGCGGCTGATTGTGAAAGACGACAACTGGGGCAAAACATCATCGAGTATCAATGTGACCCGCGAGGCTTATAATGCTGTTGCCAACGATACGCCTTTCCACTCGGCAATCAATGCCTACGAAAATATGTACGCCATGCTGCAAAAGGTAGACGAGCTCATTGTAGAGCGGCGACGTGATGTTATTTCTACGTCGGAGCTTTTCGAGGAGATACAGTATATGGTGTATACGGAAGGCAATATTCCCTTCACTCATCACCTGCGCCAGTTTAGCCTTAGCATTCGTGAAGTAACGGTGTTGCTTTACCTTTCTTATCAATTTGCCAATGGCGACGAGTACGTGGAAGTAAATGAAATGCTGGGCATGATTTTCGATACCATGGGCGATAAGGTGAATATGAAAAAAGAATTGGTGAACAAGGATGCGGAAGTGGTAAAGAAGGGCTTGGTGGAATTTGAAAATGATTACTTCCTGATGGGGCGCTCTATCAAGCTGACTGATAAAGCCATTGAGCATCTGTTCGAGAATGAAACCGAAATATTTGACCGTAAAAAAGGCTTCAAACCGCAGAACTCCCGACTTATTGACAATGAGCAAATTAAAGCAAAAAAATTATTCTTTAATGAAGAAGAGAAACGGCAAACCAACGCCGTGAAGCAACTGCTGATGCAAGATAAGCTGGAGGACGTACTTAACAAGTTTGAAGCCGCTGGTATGCCCAAAGGGATTGTGGTGCTGCTGTACGGCGATCCAGGGACTGGCAAAACCGAAACGGTGTATCACATTGCCAAGAAAACGGGCCGCAATATCCTGATGGTAGACATTGCCAGCATTAAGGATAAGTACGTGGGAGAATCGGAAAAACATATTCAGCAGTTATTTGAAAACTACCGGAAAGCGCGGGAATACTATAAAAAAGACCCCATCCTGCTTTTCAACGAGTCGGATGCCATTATCAGCAAGCGGATTGAGGTGATGACCAGTGTGGACCAAATGAACAACAGTATGCAAAATATTCTGTTGCAAGAACTGGAAAACTTCGAGGGCATTCTTTTTGCCACTTCTAACCTGAACGTAAACCTGGACAAGGCCTTCGAGCGTCGGTTCCTGTACAAAATTCAGTTTAAAAAACCGGACACGGCTACACGCGAAAAAATCTGGGCTGACAAGCTTCCCGACCTCCCTACCAAAGATGTAAAATACCTGGCCAAACTCTTCGACTTCAGCGGAGGCCAGATTGACAATGTAGCCCGCAAATACATCCTGGAAAACATTATAAACAACGCCCTACCCAACCTGGAAGCCCTCGAAAAGCTCTGCCAGGACGAGTTGTTCGGCCAAAGCTCATCCAAAATAGGCTTTTAGAGTGTATGAGTTAAGAGTGTAAAGTGTATGAGTAAGCTTTAAACTCTCAACTGTAAACTCCTAAACTCTCAAACTTAAAAAATGCTTCGCTTCTCTCCTACTCAACTACCCGACATCACTTCTGACTTAACTGACTATGAGCAACATACGCTGAATTTTTGCCACGAATGGGCAGCAGGAAAGCAGGCTTTTACGCTTCATACGTCGGGCTCAACCGGAACGCCCAAGCCGATTGTACTTACCCGCCAACAGATGCAAGCCAGTGCCCGAATGACAGGAAAAGCCTTGCAACTACAACCGGGCGACTCGGCCTTGGTTTGCCTTAACACCCGCTACATTGCGGGCACCATGATGCTGGTTCGAGGAATGGAGTTAGGGCTGACAATGACGGTAGTAGAACCCTCTGGCAATCCATTCCTGCACTTAGCCACTGATACGCCTTTCGATTTTACGGCCTTGGTTCCTATGCAGATCCAACATATGCTTACCCAAACGCCAGCCCAATTGCCCATTCTCCAGCGAATGAAGGCCATCCTGGTGGGAGGAGCTCCCGTGAGCTATGCGCTGGAAGAACAAATGCAGGTGATACAAGCCCCCCTGTACAGCACGTATGGCATGACCGAAACGGTATCGCACGTGGCTTTGCGGCGGCTGAACGGTCGGCAGAGAAGCGACTCGTATACTGCGCTGGAAGGTGTGCGCCTGGGACTTGACCTGCGTGGATGCTTATGGATTACCGCCCCTTCTACCGATCAGCAGCTAGTGCAAACCAATGACTTGGCCGAACTGTTGGGAAATAATACCTTTCGCTGGCTAGGCAGAACAGACAATATCATCAACAGCGGAGGCATAAAAATACAGCTGGAAAAGATTGAACAAGCGCTGGATAAGGTATTGGCCCAGCAGGCGCTTTCCTGTCGCTTTGTGGCTTTTGGCTTGCCGCATCTTTCGTGGGGCGACATGCTTTGCGTGGCTTTTGAGCACGATGCCTTTTCTACGGAGCTAGCAACCCATATTAAGCAGCAATTGGCTCAATCGCTTAGTGTTTACGAAATACCGAAGCAATTTTTCTTTTCCCCT
>JAZKGK010000256.1:0-12377 GCA_040385915.1 Bacteroidota bacterium | reverse complement strand
CATTTCTACCATATTAAAGCCCATTTTGATGCAAAAAACCAAGTTCAGCTAGACTACGAACTTCGTTACCTCGACCGGAAAAGCTTAACGGAGGAGGAAATTATTGGAGAAGGTTTTTCGCTGGACGACGATGTTAAATGGCAGGGCACACTCACAACTGCGTGGAAGGATGAAATTCAGCGCCTGATCGAGAAAACCACTTTCCGTACCAAAGCCAGTAAAGAAACAGACGCGTATTTTGAATTGGTTATTACCGAAGCCGCCGGGAAACAGAAGGAAGGCGAGCCAGTGAACCGCACTGAGTGGGAATATGCTGCACAGGAATTAATCCAAGCGATTTACGAAACGGCCAAGCGGGAAATGCCGCTACAGCTACAATACAAGAAGGTAAATGCCGATGGCACTTTCCTGAAGCTTTCCCTAACCTTGCACTTCAGCACCCGCCAGGTAGAAATCAGACAGGAAATCCAGACAGGGAAAGCCACCCAACATACTGCGGACTGGCACCAGCTAAAAGACTTGCTGCAAAAGGCGTATATGCCCGATTACCACCAAGAAAATGCCCAGCCTAAGGAACCCAAAAAGCCTGGCACGTTCATCGACAGCGGCGACGGCGTCTGGTACGAGTTCGGCACCAGCGTCCGAAACCCCAGCAAAAAACGCGATGTCTTAGCAGAAATCGAAAAGATATTTGAAAGCTTTTCAATGAACAATTAACAGTCATCAATTATCAATGCATTGTTTATTGATGACTGTTAATTGTTAATTGATTCAATTCTTGTTGTAGGTCGGAGACTAGTTGGGTGAGGCGGTTTAGGGAAATGGCTGGTTCGGGCAATTGGGTGCTTATGAAGGCTTTTGCTTCCCATATTTCCATCACTTCTTTTGCTGGGATTTCCACGCTGGGAATAGTAGCCTTGTCGGAACTGAGCAATAGCGAGCCTTTGATTTTCACCTGGCTGTATACCCGCCGGTACAAAATCCCCTTCTGATGCAGTAACACCAGGTAATGCTGACCGTCCACCAAGTTATACCAATCGTTCACCCGTTTGCCGACGACTAAGGAACCCGGAAAAGCAAAATCGTCGCCGACCTCAAATGCCCGGTAATTGCCTGCGGGTAATACGGGCAAATGAAATACGGGAAGCTTTTGCAGGTAGTCATAATTGGCATGGTGGAGGATGTAATCAGCTACTTGCGCTTGCCGTACTACTTCAATCGTCTGCGCAGGCTTTTCTGCCACTGATTTCGCTATCGGTGGATTTGAGGCGACCGTTTTATGCTCGGTTGGCAGGTTTTCGGTTGTATAAGCCTTGTTGAAAACGGACGACATCCTTGCCGTTCCATTGTAGTGTGCAGGCAGCATTTCTGTAGACTGTAGGGCAGTTTGTAGAGGCCTTTCGGCTGCCAGTGGAGTAACGCGCTTAAGCGCAACCTTTTGCGCTACGAGTTTGATATGATTTCCTTGCCGGGAAGCCTCTTCCTGATAATACTTCTCAATAATGGAGGCAACTGGCTTCGGTAGTTTGGCGTCTTTGGCCACGGGCTCATCGGACGGGGCGAGTAACTGAGGAGAAGGTTGAGGCAAGGGCACACTCTGATTTTCCCTCAACTTCCGAATATCGTTCTTGAGCAGGTTATCGACCGACGTGCCAAAAATCTTGGCAATATTCATGAGGTTGTCCAGGTTCGGATTTGCCCGGCCTTCTTCATAAGCCCCTAACAAAGAGCGCTTAATGCCTACACGCCGAGAAAATTGCTCCTGCGTTAAGCCATTTACTCGCCTCAGATATTTAATATTTTCACTAACAACACTCATTGCTTAGCCCGGATTGTCAAAAATTTTAGCTAAAGTAAAAAAAAACGAGCAGGGATACCAGAAAGGCAAGAATTAACGCTTAGGAAAGTACAAGGCTGGGGGTGTTTTTTAATATTAGCTTATCGCTTCTGTATGCTCAGTCTGTTGTAGTGGTACGGTAAAATGGAAAGTAGTCCCTTTGTTTTCCTCGCTTTCTACCCAGATGGTTCCTCCGTTATTTTCTACAAATTCTTTGCACAAAATCAACCCAAGGCCATTCCCTTTTTCATTTGAAGTCCCCGTGGTAGTGTGGTAAGCGTCCAACTGAAAAAGGCGGGTGAGGGTTACAGCACTCATTCCTATGCCGTTGTCTTTTATACTTATCTCCACTTGCTCGCCGCGTTGGGCGGCATTGATGGTGATAAGCCCGCCAGGATTGGTGAATTTTATGGCGTTGGAAATGAGGTTACGAAAAACGCAATTGAGCATATTTCCATCGGCATATACCTGTGTCTTTTGGTCTATTTGAATCAATAACCGAATCCCTTTAGCCTTCGCGATGGCCTGCAACAAACTCTTATTATCGTCCACAATCTCCGCCAAATTCAAGACTTCGGGCGAATAATCAATTGTGCCGGTTTGCGAACGGGACCACTGCAACAAGTTATCGAGCAGGTCGAGCAGATTCTTTACCGACTTGTTCATATCCTTGGCAAAATCTTTCAGCTCTTCGGGCGAAAAGGCATCTACCTGCATATCGAGCACATGCAAAAAGCCCGTCATCGTATTCAGCGGCCCTTTCAGATCGTGTGAAATGATGGAAAAAAACTTATCCTTGGTCGCATTTAACTGCAACAAGTATTCTTCCGAATGGAGTAGCTTTTCATTGGTCACCTGCAATTCTTCGTTTTGCAATTGAATGGTCTTATTCTGGCTCTGTAGCAACTGGGTCGTCTTCCGACGCTCGTGGTAGCGCTCGTAAATGAGGGCGACCAACATGGCTGCCAAAATGAGTCCGACCACAAGTAGCGCATTCATCAGGCGGCGTTCGCGCAATTGATAGCCTTGAATCTGAGCGTGTTTACGCAAATTATCAATCTCTTTTTCTTTCCTCAGCAGCTCTATCTGCTTTTCCTTCTCCTGCGTTTCATACTTTGTTTCAATTTCTTTTAGCAGTGCATTATTTTGTATCTGGTAAATGGTGTCTTGCATGGCCGATGCCTGCTTGTAGTAGGCGAAAGCCTGGTTAAAATCCTTCAGTTTGACATACGTTTCGGCCAGATCGGCCTGTACTTCTTTCAACCGAAGCTGAGAGCCAAACGTCTTTGCCTGCGCCAAACTTTGCAGATAATAGTCCAAGGCTTTGTTGTATTGTGCCTGCAAAAAACAGATGTCTCCGATATTATCCAGCACAGCGGTCAAATCTACTTTTGTACCGGCCTGCACTTGCTTCATTTCGAGCAAAGCCCGTTGGTAATAGCTCAAAGCCTTGGCGTAATCACCCTGGTTTTTGTATACATACCCAATGTTGTTGTAGCTATTAGCAGCACCTACTTTATCGTCCAGGATTATTCGTATGTCTAGCGCCTGGGTATAATATCGCAATGCTTCTTCGTATTTCTTTTGGAACACAAACGCATTTCCTGCATTGTGCGAAGCATCGGCAATAGCGTATTTATCCCCCGTTTTATTCGCTGAAGACAAGGCCTCCAGAAAGTAATTCTGCGCTTTGGCAAAATTGCCCTGGGTCTGAAAAATAAATCCGATCCCACTAAAAGAATGCAATTTTTCTGCTTCTACTTTCAGGCGCGTGCTTAGGCGCAATGACTCGAAATATTGTTGAAGGGCTTCTCCCAGATTGCCCTGCGAGCGCAGGGTATTCCCCATTTGGTTATACGCCGTAGCCATAGCCAGGGAATCATTGGATTGCTGCGCCAGGTACAAAGCCTGCTTGCCATACGCCAGCGAAAGTTTTCGGTCTTTTTCAAGAAATTCACCTGCCAGTTTGTTCAGCATTTGAATTTTAGTGGCTACCGGAAGAGAGCTATCCAGGTTTTTCTTCATCAGGCTGTCTACGCGCGTGCTATCTGCCATTAAAGAATGGGAGAAAAAAGCGAGAATTAGCAAAAACAGGGATGAATTGGGCACCAACCTAAAGTAGTAAGGTTATAATAGCGAGTAATTTACTATCAAAAATCTAATGACTAGAATAAAACAAAAAACTCTTTGTCACAATCTTAATACAATAGCTTTATAAAAGTAACCAAGCAGACAAAACCTCTAAGGCTGCCAACCGGTTACACCCAGGATACTCCTTTTCGAAGCCAGTTAATGGTGTCGCGCTCAGGACTTCCTTCTGCTGGTTGGAAGTTATATGCCCACTGTGCCTGGGGTGGCAAACTCATCAGAATAGATTCTGTTCGGCCATCGGTATCGAGGCCAAACTTGGTTCCCCGATCCCAGACCAGGTTATATTCTACGTACCTTCCCCGGCGAAGGGCTTGCCAATGTTTTTCTTTTTCTCCAAAAGGCAGGTGCGCATTTTTCAACAATAGGTGGGTATAGATAGGTGCAAAACATTGCCCCACGTCTTGTACAAAACGGAACAATGTCTCGGTAGACACCTGCGCATTGGGTGATAGGTTATCGAAGAAAATGCCGCCAATGCCCCTGGTTTCCTGCCGATGCTTCAGGTAAAAATAGTCGTCGGCTCCGTGCTTGAACCTGGGATAGTAATCGGGATCGTGTCGGTCGCAAACCTGTTTCAGTTGCTGGTGAAAATAGCGCGCATCGGCTTCATCTACGTAGTGCGGCGTCAGGTCGATGCCACCGCCGAACCAATGGATGCCGTTACTCATCTCGAAATAGCGTACATTCATGTGGATGATGGGCACCATCGGGCTGTTAGGATGCAATACGATGGAAACGCCCGTAGCGTAGAAATCCGGCTGGCCCGACAGTTGCATATCCTTCAGGATTTTTTCGGGAGTAGCCCCGTGAACGGCGGAGAAATTCACGCCACCCTTCTCGATAAGATTTCCTTGCTGAATCACCCGCGAAAGGCCACCGCCACCGCCGGGTCTTTCCCAGGCATCCTGCTCAAACCGGGCTTTTCCGTCTGCCTCTTCCAACGCAACACAAATAGATGCCTGCAACTCCTGAAACCAGCGGGTAATCTCTTCTTTGTTCATAATTAGCTGTGAGCGGTCAGCCATCAGCTATTAGCTGTCAGCCTTGGGCTTGAGGAAACGGTTAAAATATTCGTATAAAGAAAGAGCCAAAACTACTATAAAAAAGCTAAAAGCGTAGTCCTATTCTTGTCCTATAAGCTTGCAGCAGCATCCTCTAATCTATCAAATCTGAGAAACAGGAGGCTCCTAGGGAGCCCAACGCCTTCATGGGCTATTTTTCTATAAACAGGTAGCTCCTCAGGAGCTGCATACCATTCTGGAGCTGCGAAGTACAATTTTAAGGGAGCAAACAGGCGCAATTTTAGAAAAGTTATGGGACAAAACAGCCTTATTGCTCCGTAGCGAAGGGGCGGTTCGCTACGAAGCAATAAGGCTGTTAACAATGAGCAATGAACAATGAACAATTCATTGCTTATTGTTCATTGCTCATTGTTCATTGTTCATTGCTCATTGTTAATTGTTAATTGTTAATTGCCTTATTCTACTCCTCGGCGTAGTTCTACCCAGCCTGTGTAAACACCTTTCGATGGTATATTGAGGCTGTAGAAGTAGATTCCATCTGGTAAGGTATCACCAGTCCAATCGTTTTGGTAGCTACTGTTTTCATACAGTGTCCTGCCCCAGCGATTGACTACCGTCAGTTTCGAGCCGTCAGGCAGATTGCGGATACGGAAGGTATCGTTGTAAGTATCTCCATTCGGCGTAAAGATGTTCGGGACGGTGAACAAGCTCTCGGCAATCTTGAATGGGAACTCTTTGATACAGCCATTGTCATCGCGGATAAACAAGGTATAAGAACCAACGGCTATTCCCGTAATCAAGGTGTCGAGCTTGGGCGAACGAACCGGCCCCCAAGTCAACCCATCAATACTCACTTCGTAGACAGGCGAACCTCCGCGAATGTCAGTGACCGCCAATGTGCCATTCGGTTCATCGGGCAAGGAAGGCTCCGTTCTGGTACGGGCACGCATCCGAGACTCGTCGATTCTTACGGGCACTGGCAGGGTTTTGCAACCTGACTTATCGGCTACAACAATCTGGTAATCTCCAGGTTTCAGGTGAGTGACCGAGAAGTGCGTCTGGAAGATATCGTGGGTAAAGTTAGCCCCATTGTCCACACTGACTTTGTAAGGTACACTTCCACCTGTCATATCAGAGAGAACAATGCTACCACTGTCACCATCGCCTTCGCAACTGTTGTTCTTCTTGAACTTGTATATCAGCTTAGGTGGCCCAGGAACCGTAAAGGCTAACTGGTTGGGGCAAGTTTCTACCGCGCCAGTTCTAATGTACATCGTATACGTTCCAGGGCCTAACTCGGTGAACAAGGATGACGCTTGGAAACCAGTATTTGGTTCGAGACTGTACAAATAAGTCGGGCTTGGGTTCAACACAATCGCCTCAGCCCCGCCATTCTTTTCGCCACAAGTTGCAGCCGTAGTTTTCACACTGAAGTATACGCCACTCGACAGCAGCTTAACTGTGCGTACCTCTGTAAAGCAACCCAGGTTTTCTCCGTAAGAAAGGATGACTTGGTAATCGCCAGGCGTCAGGCCATCTTTCTCGAAACTATCTCCGGTTACGTCGAAGTAGGTCGTTCCTCCATTGATACTTACTTTGTACTTGGTCACACCAGTAGCAGGCTTACCGCCAGCAATATTGGCAATCATAATCTTACCGGTATTTACGCCACCGCAACCAATGTCAACCTGCGAAAGGTCATAGGTAACTGCTGTAGAGCCTGAGACAATGAAGGCTTTGCTGGTGATACAAGGCAAAGGCTGTGGAACACGCTCACGCACATACATTGTGTGGGCTCCAGCGGCCAGGCGCTCGAATATGGTAGAGGCCTGGTATTCAATATTATCCAAGCTGTATTCATACTTAACCGAATCAGCAATGGTTATTGTAACTACGCCAGCACCTCCACTGCAACCCGCACTCGCTATCTGATTCAGAGAGAAAGCAATCCCTTCTGGTTCAGTAAGCGTATAGGCAAATCCTACCTCGCAACCGGCCTGATCTTTCACCCTAGCCTGGTAAATACCCGCGGCCAAACTGTCGAACAGAGAAGTAGTTACATAATCACCGCCGTTGAGACTGTATAGATAAGGCTGCTGACCACCCGTCACATTAGTGCCCGTTGGGTTCAGGTCAATGATACCCGATTTTGAGCCTTTGCAAGCGAGTGATACCACCGTTGCTCCTTTACCCACCAGGATAGCTCCCGGAGAAGTTAAGCTTAAGGCATAAGTAGCGAAACAACCCTTGGCATCCTTGACGAAGACTTTGTAGTTGCCGTTGCCTAAGCCTGAGAATATGGGCGAAGTCTGGAAAGTAAGGCTATCTACGCTATACAAGAAGGGGCTATTGCCACCGCTTGTGCTGCTTACCGTAATTTCACCGTCTTTAGCCTGGCAGTTGGCAGGCACTTTGGTCGCTGTAACCACCGCCGTAATCTGTATTGGCTCGGCAATCGTCACTGGGAAGGTAGCGACACATGCGTTGGTGGCTCCTTTGTCGCGAACAGTCAGCAGGTAATTGCCACTAGGCAGTTTGTCGAACAGTGCGCCATCCTGGAATTTCACCCCGTCAATGGAGTACTCATACGTTCCGGAGCCGCCAGTTACCAGGGTAAGCTGTGCTTTTCCATCGGTTTTTCCATTGCAAGACACATCAGAAATTACTTTTGGCGTGGCCGTAATAATTCCGGCAGACGTCAGTTTCACCTGAAGGGTAACTTCGCAAGCATTGGCATCGCGAACGGTCAGGGTATAGTCGCCATTGGCCAAAGCTGAGAAGGTAGGGCTCGTTTGGAAAGCGCCGGTGTTCAAGCGATATTCAAACGGAGCCTGACCACCCGAAGTAACCGCTGCTACAATCTGACCATCGGTTGATTGGCAGGAGCCTGGTTTCGTTGGCGTAGCGGTTGCCACCATTTTAGCCGGTTCGCTCAAGGTCAGCGCGAAAGTTTGCATACAAGTACCAGAGGCATCTTTTACATATAAGGTATAGCTGCCCGCTTTCAAAGCAGTGAAAGAAGAAGCGCCACCGAAAGTAGTTCCATCTAAGGAGTAAACATACCCATTGTTAGCACCGCCGGTTACACCCGTAATCGTTACTACTCCATTGCTGCCGCCGTTGCATTTCACATCGGTTTTAGCGATGGTGGCAATGATGGCCGGCGCGCCTACGATTTCAGTTTTGGTCGTGAATACGCAACCGTTGGCATCTTTGATAGAAGTATTGTAGATGCCTGGTTCTAAACCACTGAACTTGGTAGCAGGCGAAGCCACGTAAGTGACAAAGCTAATCCCGTCTATGCTTACCTGATAAGGCGCAGTGCCCGTTCCGGTAATGTTGGTAAATTCAATGCTTCCCTTATCATTACAATTTTTAGGAGGCGTACGGGTAATTAAGCCAGCGACTACAAATTGGGTAGTAATTTCTACCGAAGTGCTAGCCTCGCAATTAGTCGTTTTATCTCTTACCGTGAATAAGTAGGTGCCTTTCACCAGACCAGCGAAGATAGGATTCGCTTGGAAAGTGCCGGTGCCGACTTTGTATTCGTACGAACCAGAACCGCCAGAGGTAACAAATACCAGGGCTTGTCCGTTGCTACCACCTTCGCATTTCACATTGGTTGGCTGTACGGCTACAGTCAGGTTACAACCGCAGCTTGGGTCGTTGGCTGGTTTCACGGTTACACTTGAATTATTAGAAGTAATGGCCGTTGGAACGATACAGCTTCCATTGCCACTCACGTCTGGTGTAACCACTACGGTTACTACATCGGTGCTGGTTAAAGTGTTGCTGGTAAAGGTCGGGTTAGTGCCCTTCACCTGTCCATTTACTTTCCACTGATAAGTAGGTGACGTGCCACCGTTAACAACCGTTGCAGTGAAGGTAACCGAGCCACCCACACAGATAGAGGGAGCGCTTGGAGCGATGCTTACCGTTGGCGTAATGCTCGTACTTACTTTCACACTCAGGTTATTAGAACTAACCGGACCAGCCACGATACAACTACCGGCTCCGCTTACATCCGGCGTCATTACCACCGTTACAACATCTGTGCTGATTAAAGTGCTGCTAGTGAAGGTAGCACTGTTGGTACCGGCATTGACATTGTTTACTTTCCACTGATACACTGGCGCTACACCACCGTTGGTTGGCGCTGCCGTGAACGTTACCGGTGTATTTACGCAAACTTCGGTATTCGGAGTAGAGATGTTTACACTGGCCGTCAGACTCGTGTTGCTTACGGTTACGCTCAGTCCGTTAGAGGTTACTGCGCCAGGCGTAATACAGGTTCCGGTTCCAGTTACGTCAGGCGTCATGGCTACCGTTACTACATCTGTGCTGGTAAGCGTGGTAGTAGAGAAGGTAGTACTGTTGGTACCGACATTTACCCCGTTCACTTTCCATTGGTAAACAGGTGCTGTTCCGCCGTTCGTTGGAGTAGCCGTAAAGGTGATGGCTGCTCCTGTACAAACCGATGCGTTGGGCGTAGTAATCTTCACGCTTGGAGTCAAGCCGCTGCTTGGCGTTACGCTGAGGGCATTAGAATTCACTGCCGCAGGATTGATACAGCTTCCGGCACCACTCAAGTCAGGTGTCATGGTTACAGATACGGCATCAGTGCTGGTTAACGTGCTGCTGGTGAAGGTTGGGCTGTTGGTTCCAGCATTTACTCCATTCACTTTCCATTGATACACCGGGCTGTTGCCACCATTGGTCGCTTTTGCCGTGAAGGTAACCGCCGTGCCTGCACAAACCGTAGCACTTGGCGTAGAGATCGTTACACTCGGGCTCACCTGAGACTGATTTTTTAAAGTCACCTTCAGCGTGGTAGTACAAGGTGTTCCATCTGAAATCACGATGTTGTACGTGCCTGCGGCCAGGTTATTGAAAGTAATAGCACCTGTAGCCGTTTGCGTAAAGGTTTTCCCTCCGTCAATACTGATGTTGTAAGGAGATTTCCCTCCACCATTACCCGTCTTGAAAGCATCGAAGATAATTTTACCATCGTTGCCTGCGCAAGTGGGGTCGGTAGAATTGACCTGAGCTACCAAGGTAACCAGTGCACCAATGTTGCCGTTGCCCGTAGTCGTACAAAGCGTATTGTTCCGGTCAGTCACGGTGATGGTGAATGGGCCAAAAGGTTGGTTAGTAAATTCTTTGAAGATTACATCCCAAACCACTGGCGTACCACCGTTCAGACTGTACAAGTACTGACCGCTGCCACTTGGGAATACGAGTGCTATGGCCTCTCCATCGGAATCTCCCTGGCAAGTAACAGGATTCGAAGAAATATTGAGTGCCAATGAGCAGCTACAAGTAGGATCGCTCGCTGGTTTCACCGTCACCACCACTGCATTAGAATTTACTGCGGCAGGGTTGATACAGCTACCAGAACCACTTACATCTGGCGTCATCGTTACAGTCACCGCATCATTGTTGTTCAACGTGGTGCTGGCGAATGTCGCACTCGTGGCACCTGCTACAGGCGTTCCATTTACTTTCCACTGGTAAGCCGGAGCTGTTCCGCCATTCGTAGCCGTAGCTGTGAATGTGATGGAAGAACCGGCGCAGAAAGGACCGTTAGCCCCAGCAGCAATGACCACGGTTGGCGTCAGGCTATTGCTGATGGTCATCGTCACCGGAGTAGAAGTCGCCGGGCTACCCGTAATACAACCAGTACCCGTGCCTCCTGCCGTCATTTTCACCGTTACTTTATCCTGATCCAGCAACGTGCTGGTCGTAAATGTAGCCGCTGTTTCGCCAGCTACCGGATTCCCATTCACCTGCCACTCATACGTTGGGGCGCTACCGCCGTTGGTTGGCGTGGCCGTAAACATGATGGCGGTATTCGGACAAGCCGAAGTCTGACTAGCCGCGATATCTACCTTGGCTGCTAAGCTATTGCTGATGGTAATGGCAATCTGGTTAGAAATGGCTGGACTGTTAATGATACAGCTTACTCCGCTACCACCGGCAGTCATTACCACACTCACTTTGTCATTATTCGCTAAGGTGCTGCTGGTGAAAGTCGCACCCGTTCCACTTACATTCAAACCATTTACCAACCACTGATACGTTGGCGTGCTGCCGCCGTTGGTTGGCTCCGCCGTAAACGTAATTGCGGTTCCGGTACAAACCGTCGTCGCGCTGGCACTGATAATTACCTTGGCTGGTAAACTATTGCTGATCGTCATAGTCACCGGGTTAGAAGTAACCGGGGCTGGATTGATACAGCTTCCGGAACCACTTACATCAGGCGTCATTGAAACAGTCACTTTATCATTATCATTTAAGGTACTGGTAGTAAATGTTGCAGCCGTAGCAGCTAACACATCAGTTCCATTGATTTGCCACTGGTACGTTGGAGTCGTTCCACCGTCGGTAGCAACCGCCGTGAAGGTGATAGCAGTGTTCGGGCAAGCGGAAGTCTGGCTAGCTGTAATACTTACGCTAGCTGTCAGGCTGTTGGTAATGGTAATACCAATCTGATTAGAAGTAACTGCGGCTGGATCAATACAGCTACTAGCACCACCTATATCAGGCGTCATTATTACCGTTACCTTGTCATTATTATTTAAAACATTGCTGGTGAAGGTCGCTGATATCGCACCCGATACTGGGCTTCCATTAATTTGCCACTCATACGTTGGCGTACTGCCACCGTTGGTCGGATTAGCCGTAAAGTTGATGGCGGTATTGGCACATACTGTCGTAGCTGAAGCCGTAATTTGAACGCTGGCAGTCAGGCTACCACTCACGGTAACATTTACAGCAGTAGCGGCGCTTTCTCCGCACGCAGTAGTCTGCGTTACAAAGAAGGTGGTAGTACCCGCTACAGTCATATCTAAGTCAATCGCAGCTGGCGTGAAAAAAGCACCAGCAAATAGTAGGTTAGTTAAACCTGCGTCTTTGTACCATTTCAAGGCTGTACCTTTGGCCGTTAAGGTTGGAATAGCCGAACCTATACACAAGGCCGCTGGACTAAGAGCCGTTGGAGCTGGAGAAATAGTATTGAAAGTGATTGTTACGTTATCGCTGGCGGTACAAGCGCCTTCCGTTACGAACCAACGCAACACATACGTACCAGCCTGGTCTACCGTGACCGAAGAAGTAGCAGAAGCAGCCGTTCCGAAGGTCACATTACCCAAGCCACTTACTTTGCTCCAAACCCCGGTAGCAGTACCAGTAAGGGCCGTAGCAGCTAAGTTGGTAGTCAATGGACATACGTTGGGTTGATCTGTTCCGGCATTGGCCGTCAATGTACAAGTCGAACCGCAAGTTGGATCGTTAGCGGCTTTCACGGTTACCACTACTTGAGTGGCCACACTTTCCCCGCAACCAATGTCTTGGGTTACAAAGAAGGT
>JAZKGK010000255.1:0-5116 GCA_040385915.1 Bacteroidota bacterium | reverse complement strand
CGGTTAAGCGATTCATACAGCGTTTTGTGCGAGAGTTACAACCTTACCAGGTGCGCAACCCCTACGCCAATCAAATCCATTTACCCGAAGAAGCCCACAAGATCAGGCGGTTAAATGACCTGTTCCAGAGCTTTGTAAAAATGATTACGGTCTTGAACCAGTACCAGCGAAAAAAGGACGAAAAAGGGCGTTTAGTCACCGAAATAGCCGATCTGGAAACGGCGGTGGGGATTATGTTTGAAAGCATTGTGCTGAAAGTGGATGAGCTGGACGGCAGTTTAAGGCAGTTTTATGAAAGTCTGAAAAGCTTTATCGAGAAGAAAGGCAAGGGCTATACTTTTACCCGCTTTGAGGTCAGAGAAGCGACGGGACTAGGCAAAACCCAGCAGCACCAGTACATCAACCAATTGATGGCCCTGGAATATGTGCAACAGTTTGGCTTTGCTAACCGGGGCTTTACTTATAAAATCGTTCATTGGGATAACTATACGGCCTTACGCGCCCGGATCAGAACCCATCTACAAAGCCAGTTAGATCAGCTCAAGGCTTCGCCGAAGGCAGCACCAACCGAACACCACCCGAACGCCAACCGAACACCAGCACTCAGTGAAAACGGCCAAAGCAAAGCCT
The DNA here is from genome assembly GCA_040385915.1 of Bacteroidota bacterium. Lineage (GTDB taxonomy): Bacteria > Bacteroidota > Bacteroidia > Cytophagales > ES-bin-26 > ES-bin-26. The sequence goes on along the minus strand of JAZKGK010000255.1, from coordinate 4,486 downwards.
AAAGCCGCTTTTGGTGGCTGGCGTTCGCTATTCGGAAAAAAGATTCAAGCCCTCTTTTAGAAACTATGCCTACGATCCTACCGCTATGACCCTTCTTGACGGAATGCCGCCCACCTCCTATCCAGATCAGTTCAGAGACTATTTAGTTCAATTGGGTTATCGTAAAACCAGCGTTCAGATGCTTCCAGGCTGCGTGAATAGTTTTTTAGCCTACCACCCGCAGACGGACTTACCCATGATTACCTCCAGCCACATTCACCAGTTTTACGACTGGTTGCAGGTTCGGCCCAACCAGCGGAAGGCGGGCGGCTTGAGTGAAACCTATATCAGTCATCACGTGTATGCGCTGCGGGTGTTCTTTAACTGGCTGGAAATGAGCGGACAAATCCAGACCAACCCCATCAGCGTGCTACAGTTTAAGCGACCCAAGGCCAATACCCGACAACCACTCAGCCAGGGAGAAATCGCCCAACTCTTTGCCGCTGCCAGCACTTTACAAGAAATGGCTTTGCTGCATCTGTTTTATAGTTGTGGCCTGAGAAGAAGCGAAGGGGCAGCTCTGAACCTGCGGGATGTGCATTTTGGCGCCCAGCTGTTGTACGTCAGGGCCGGAAAAGGTGCCAAAAGAAGGGTGGTGCCCATGACTCCGAAGGTAAGCCAAGCCTTGGAAAGTTATTACCTACAGGAGCGAGTTAATCAAGAACAAGTACAAGATACCGAGGCTTTTATGCTCAATCGGATCGGCAAGCGGCTGGATGGAGACGGCCACAACCGCCTGTTAAAAACGATCTTAGCCCGAACGGCCATCAGCCAGGGCATTACCCTTCACCACTTGCGTCACAGCATCGCCACGCACTTATTAGCCAGTGGCTTACCTATAGAAAAGGTGCGAGACTTTTTAGGCCACCGTCACCTGGAATCCACCCAACTGTACGCCAAAGTGCATCCCAATCAATTAACTAAGTTATGACCCTAACAGACTACCTAAAACAGCACTACCGCCCCGGCACGGCCAAAAGCTACTGGCGGGAAATAGAAATCTATCGAGGTAACTTCCCATCCGCAGATACGGCTTTTTATCAAGAGATTGTAGGCTATATTGGCCGTCTGCGGAATCGTTACCCAAATCCTCGAACGATCAATCGCATCCTGGCCAGCATCAAAGCCTATTACGCCTTTTTAAGCCAGAGTGGTCAGCGGACAGATAACCCCGCCCAAGCCATCTGCTTGCGGGACAAAGCCAGCCGGGACATCCAGTTACAGGATTTATTTACGGAAGAAGAACTGGAAAGCCTGCTGCAGCGAAAGGAACGGTACGGCTTGCTTACTGTCCGCAATCAAGTGTTAATGAGTTTATTGGTCTACCAAGCCTTGTTGCCCGGCGAACTGGCCAGTGTCCAAACCAGCGATATAGACCTGGTGCAGGCCAGGGTTTACATCCGGGCGACGGCCAAAACCCAGGCTCGAACTTTATCCCTGAAAGCCAGCCAACTGAGCTTACTGCAGTCCTATCTTCATCAAATGCGCCCGGCTTTGCTGGCGGGTAAAGAAACGGCAGCCTTGCTGATCGGAGCCCGGGGCGAGCCGATGCCCTCGGAAGACCTGACCAAGCATGTGAAAAGGAGATTCTCGAATCGGTTTACTGGTCGTATCGTTAACGTAAGGAGTATCCGTCAAAGCGTGATTACCAACCTGTTAAAGGCTGGCCATGACCTTCGGATTGTACAAGTGTTTGCCGGCCACAAAAACCCCAGCACTACAGAAAGGTATAAACAAACCAATATGGAAGCCTTACAAACGGCCATCGGCCAATACCACCCGATCCGATAAAGGAAAAAGGGAATCGGCAGCCCCCGCACAAAACCCTCAGGGCGGCAAGCCCAGCCGTTGGGTAAAAAGTGAATTGATTTTTTAAGGCATTTTACCCAACTGTCTCTGTTCTTGCCGCCCTTCCCCGCCTCCCTGCGCTTCTGTGGGTTTTTCTGTCCTGATTTTTGCCCCCTCACCCGCAAACAGCACATTATTTTTTCAATTGGTTAATTGATTTTTAAAGGCTATTGAAAAATAAAGAGCTGCCCCCGCCGCACAGCAAAAATACACGCCAGAAAAACCCACCCTAAGCTAAGTTACATAATACCAGTTCATATAACAGCCGCTCAGGCAAGCCGCACAAAACCAAGCTATTATATAACGAGTATTATGCAAAATAGCCGCACTTGCTTACGCTACCCTGACGCTCAGTTATGCGCTACTCGTTCCACTCAAACAAGGCGCAAAGCCACAGGCGTAAGGCATCCCTTGATTGAATGGAGGCTCTTCCAGCCTCCAAACCTCCGGGAGGCTCAATTTTGATTGCTTGATAAACACACGGGCTACCGCACAAAGCCATTTTATCAAGCAATCAAAACCGAGCGATGAATTTACGCTTCCTGCGATCATATTCTTTTTTTTCAAATGAAATATAAATCGAATAATACCAATTGAAATAAAAAGTGCTAGCTTTGCGTGCCTGTTGTGGCAAACGTTCTTTGAAAAAGTGGTGCTAGAGAGTTGAAAATCACCCGGAAAAGTGGTGCTAGGCTGAAATTGAATCCGAAAGGTTGTTCGAGGGGGTTAGGAAATGAGGCTGGAAAGTGGTATGAGTTCGTACTGGTACGGCTTCAATGGTAAGGAAATGGATAAGGACTTGGGTGGTGGCAAAGTCAACTATGACTACGGCTTTAGAATCTATAACCCTGAGTTAGGGAAGTTCCTGAGTGTCGACCCGCTGACCAAAGAATACGCAGAATTAACGCCTTATCAATTTGCGTCCAATACCCCAATAGAAGCCATTGATTTAGATGGATTAGAGGCGAAATCCTCCAAAGATGGATTTTGGACAGGAGTTGGAAAAGCACTTTTAGAAGGTGCGGTTAATGGTGTAAAATATGTCTACAACAACCCCAGTAATGCTGGTTATGGTTATAGCCCGAATATGAAGCCTCCAACCCAGGCACAGGTTAGTCAATACAATATAAACTGGTCGCTACTATTAAACCCTACTTCTCAAATTCAGAGTTTATCGGAGAACTTAGTACTTGGACCAGTTAATGCTTATCAAGGAGTCGCTAATGGCGATGGACGTCAATTTGTACATTCTCTTCCGCAACTCGCTATTTATTTACCTGCTTTGCCTAAATTGAAAATTGGGCTTTTGGAAGGATTAGATAAAATGCAACTTCAACCTTTACCTGGCCAACAAATACAAATTGCAGGATTTTCAGCTAGGATAGCAACGTTACCAAAAGCTTTACAAAGAAGGCCAAAATGGTGGTTAAGTACTGTTGAAACATTAGAATCGCGAAATTTAGAGCTTCAAGGAAAAACGGTAAGTGATGGGATCTGGATTGATGAAGCTACCTTTGAAACGTTCGAAGGAGAATATCATATTGGACACATTGATACTTGGTTTGATTATCAAGAAATTAATAAAAATATTCCAGATCTTAAAAGAAAGACAGTGTCTACAGATTATAATAATACGGATAACTTACGCATTGAAAACCCTGCAACTAACCAAAGTAATGGAGGGAAAATGAATAAAGGCAAAACAAGATAACATTAGTATTATGGGAAAAGATATTGATATTTTATGGAATTATCTTTATAAAGGGGAGCTACAATTGTTAAAGGAAGCTCTAGATAATTTAGAAGTTAATATTAATGATACCGATAGAGTAGGTTCTAACATTTTACATCGGTATGCCTTAGAGGTTAATAATCTTAACTTCAATATTGAAGAAGTTGTTAATCTCTTTATTGAGCATGGGATCGATATTAACGCTAAAAGAAAATTAGCCGGGGATGAATTAACCGCTCTTCATATTGCGGTTGTTCGTATGTCCTACGAATTATGTAAAGTATTACTTAACAAAGGAGCACAAATCGATGAAAGAGAAAAACATGGCAATACTCCTTTATGGCTAGCGGCTATGAATTATCGTGGCAGAGAAGAGATGGGTAGAATCATTAAGTTATTATTTGAACATGGGGCTAATCCGAATATAGAAAACGAAACAGGCAATTCACCATTGGATGTTGCTAAAAAATTGAAAGGTTCAGATTTAATACAGTTTTTTGTTAAATAGATATTTAGCCTACTCGACTGTTAGGCACAGAGCCGTTGGTGTTCTTTTTACCGCAGCGGCGGCCGCCAACAACCGAGGGAGGGCAGTAGGTTGGGAGCGGAAGTAGTAAAGTTGGAATGAGTTGAAAAGCGTAGTTAGCACCCCCTCTAGTCGTAGGTTGGGGGCGTTGTCTGGTTTTAGCGTCCGCTAAGACCTATTACAAGTCAAGCGTCCGCTTGATTAGGTATGCGTCCGACGAAGTGCATATTTGAAAGGGCTATTTACTGACAGTCAGGCGCAAGGATTAGGGATTTCTGTACTTTTGCCAATTATTAGGCAAGAGTTGATAGAGGTCTTTTTGTTTGTGGGATTGGATTCTT
>JAZKGK010000254.1:34380-35542 GCA_040385915.1 Bacteroidota bacterium | reverse complement strand
TGTTAATTGTTAATTGTTAATTGTTAATTGTTAATTGTTAATTGTTAATTGTTATAAGTTTCCTCTCAGCGCCTGCTCCCGTTCGATGGCCTCGAACAGCGCCTTGAAATTACCGGCTCCAAAAGACTTGGCTCCTTTGCGCTGGATGATTTCGTAAAACAGCGTCGGTCGGTCTTCTACTGGCTTGGTGAAAATCTGTAGCAAATAGCCCTCATCATCGCGGTCCACCAGGATATTCAGGTCTTTCAAAGGCTTGATTTGCTCCTCAATGGTTCCCACCCGTTCGGTCAGGTCGTCGTAATAAGTATCGGGTACGCGCAGAAACTCTACTCCCCGCCGCCGCAACTCTGACACCGTCTGGACAATATCGTCGGTAGCAATAGCGATGTGCTGTACACCGGGACCGTAGTAAAAATCGAGGTATTCTTCAATCTGGCTCTTCTTTTTCCCTACCGCTGGTTCGTTGATGGGGAATTTAATATAACCATTGCCGTTGGATACCACTTTGGACATCAAGGCAGAATACTCCGTAGAAATGGCCGAATCGTCGAACGTAATGAGCAGCTTGAAGCCCATGACATCTTCATAAAACTTTACCCACTGGTTCATTTCGCCAAAACCGACGTTTCCGACACAGTGATCCACGTATTTTAAGCCTACTGGTTGCGTGGGAGCCGTGCTTGTTAGCGGTTGGTAGCCAGGCATAAATACGCCTCGATAATTTTTGCGCTCGACAAACGTATGCCAGGTTTCTCCATACGTATGGATAGAGGCAATTTTTACTTCTCCGTGTTCATCGCGCAGGGTTTGAGGCGGCGAAGCTGGCTGTGCTCCTCTAGTTACCGTTTCCAGAAATGACTTTTCTACATCCTCTACCCACAGGGCAAGTACCTTCACGCCATCGCCATGTTTTTGTACGTGCCGCGAAATGTCCGAATCGGGCAATAGCGAAGTTGTGAGTACCAGGCGGATTTTATCTTGTTGCAAAACATAGGAAGCCCGGTCGCGCATACCCGTTTCGGGGCCGGCGTAGGCTATTGGCAAATATCCGAAAGCGGTTTGGTAATAATAGGCTGCCTGTTTGGCATTGCCCACGTACAGCTCAATATAGTCGGTACCCTGAATGGGCAAGAAATCATTTTCCATAACCTGGGATTTGTTG
>JAZKGK010000254.1:0-34280 GCA_040385915.1 Bacteroidota bacterium | reverse complement strand
TTGCTTGCAAGTTAAATTATCTATTTTCAGTTTTGTAAATCGAGAACTAAATAATAGAGTCTATGGTGAATGCGGACAGCCTTAATATTGCCTTGATTGAGCTGGCAGATAAAAGGATTGAACTGAGTGGATTAAATTACAGCGACGAATCCTATGATGATCTGGAAGAGGAACTGCACGACATGGAAGATGCATTCGTAGAAAAGTATGGTAAATACTTGGAAAAGGTATTTGAAGAAGTTCATGAAAAATATTGTTCTGACACCGAAGTGTTGCTTCCTATTGCATATATCGCTAAAAATTACACCAAAAATGGTCAGCTTCCTAACGGGAAACCGGCGTATGATGTCAGTCCCAAGGAAGGCGTTTGGGTAGAATTAGACGAAAATCCAGACCTGGAAGCACATTTAGTATTAGTGCCTAACCCCGCCCGTATTCTACTGATGATGGGAGATAATAAACAAAAGGAAGTCTGGAGAGCTGAAAAGTAAGTTTTTGAGCTGTCAGCGTTGAGCTATTAGCCATCAGATTTTAGAAAGTAAGTAAAGAAGTATGCAAAAAGGTCGAAAGGCGGAGACATCTCCACCATTCGACCTTTTAATTTCATTTAACATTATAGCAAAAAAGCTGACGCCGTTGTACAGTTTACAACTAACTGATGGCTAAAAGCTGACTGCTAACAGCTAAAACTAAAACTTCGGGCAAGGCAGGCGGCGGGCGCTGCGGGGAAGTTTCTTTTTGTGGGGAGCACGCGGGAAAATGTATGAGACTGAAATCTCGTGTGAACCGCCCGTAGAAGGGGTGAGGCTTGAAATGGTCAGGTCATAACTATATCCCATCGACAGGTTGTTGTTGCGAAAGCCGACCAGAAAAATAGCCGCATCATTGTTATACAAGCCATCGAGCGACTTCACAATCGGTAGTCCCCGGTACCAGACACCTAACACCAAGGGCTCATAGGTATAATACATGCCTATATCCAACTGGCTGAATTTGCCCTGAATTTTGTACAGCAAAGCGGGTGAAAAGCTTATTTCGCGTTCATTTTTGCTTACTTTCAACCCTCTCTTGGTTTTCTTATCCAGGTGAATTTTCATCCCCGCTGTAATGGTAGACTTCATAGGCAAAGGGCTATTTCCGCCTGCCAGCACCGACTGGTTGGGTCTGTTCATATGATGAGCTGCATAACCAACGTAGAATTTATCGGAATACAGCACTCCACCCGAAGACAGGTCAACGTAGTTATTGCTAACGTAATCCAACGCTTCGGATGGAATAGACGGATCAAATCCATCTCTGGTATATTGATTTCCAAAGATCATTCCGAAGTAGCCGCTGTTCCGCATCACATAAGACCCTTGCAACCCTACGCGGAACGCCCAATCATCATTCAATTCCAACTGATAAGCGTATTGCGCGCCAATGTCGGTATTGCGGAATTTACCGAAACCTTGCTGGTCGTTGGTCACCAATAAACCTACGCCACTTTTGATGCTAGGCATATAATGATCGACATAAGCTGAGTACGTTACATAGCTCGCGTCCAGGCCAGGCCATTGGTTTCGGTAGTTTCCGCCCACCCGGGTAGCCAATGCCGATCCGGCGAAAGCGGGATTGAGGTACAAGGGAGCTGCATAAAATTGTGAATACTGTGCATCCTGTGCTTGTGAACCGGAAAAACTAGATAAAATCGTGGTGAGTAGAAAGAGTATGCGTATTAATCTAAACATTGCAAATCTCAGCTAGGGAGTGAATAATCTGGTTGTCCAGTCAATTGCTTTAGGCTACAAGACTACGTTAAAATAAGATTATTTTTCGTGCATACAGTATAATAATCATACATTATAGGAATTACAGTAGAATTTGACAAATGTTTTCCCTTGATTAATCCCTACATTTAGGCTTTTATAGGAGCAGATGCCAAAGGCGAAAGTCAAGGCACGCACAATCCGGTATTTACGTATACTATAAAAACAGTTTATCAGTTTTATACAGGGAAGCTTGGAATGACTCCAACAAAATTATTCCAGTGTAGCCATACGGAGATAACTACATTCTTCGTCATTTATTTTACGACCAGAAAACTATACGCGATTTTACATGATTTACCGTACTAGCCCTAGGACATTTCCGTACCTGATTCTTTTCTTGATCGCATTTTGGGGATTACAAATCAACTCCGCGCATGCGCAATGTAGTTTTACGGTTCCGCCTGGCTCCTTTTGTGCAGGAGATAACTGTAGTGCCAGCATTGTTCCGTTTACCCCAGTGGGTACTACTGCCGCCGATAAGTACCAATGGGATTTCGGAGATACTAATTCCCAGGCTGATACTTCCAATAAGCAAAGTCCAACTTTTATTTATTCTAAACCAGGTACTTATACCGTTACGCTGAAGGTAAATGGGGGAGCTCCCTGTACGCAGCAAGTAACGGTGAATGGCTTTGACGAATTTACCATCGACCCGGATGAAAATAAAAATACACCACTGGAAGAGGAAATTTGCAAAGCTGATTTAGCGGACGGCATTACGCTTTCGGCTAAATTCAAAGGAACTAAACCTGCCAATCCAACCTACCTTTGGTCTAATGGGGCAACCACGCCCACCCTTACTATAGATAGTGCTGGGTGCTATTCTGTGAAAATTACTGACCCAGCGAGTGGCTGTTCGCGCACCAACAAAATTACCATTACCTCCTATAAACCCGATCCCAACGAGCCTCCTCCTCCTGCGAAGGAAACCGGGCGCTGGTATTTTGGCAGTGGGGCGGGTATCAAATTCGTAGGTGGGAAGCCAGAGCCGGTAACTGATGGTCAAATAAACGTAACCCAGGGAAGCTCTACTGTAAGCGATTTGTCAGGGAAGCTGCTGTTTTATACGGATGGCAAGAACATTTATCGGCCTGACGGTACCATTATGCCGGGTGGAGATAACTTGAATGGGGGAGCTAATATTACGCAGGGCGTGTTGATTGTGGCTCAGCCGGGTTGCGCTTCGTGTAACTCCGTATATTATGTATTCACGATCAGCGATACGGGAGAAATGAAATACAGTATTGTAGATATGCGTGGCGAAGATGGCAAAGGTACCGTACAGGCTACAGAAAAGAATCTTTCACTTCCTTCCTCTCCCATCACAACTACCGAAAGAGTAACTGCCGTGGAAGCTGAGCCAGATTCAGTCACTGGTGCGCTGAAAACCTGGATCATTACCCACGATGCCAATACCAATATATTTCGGGTATATCCTTTTACGGGCCAAGGCTTAGGCAAGCCTGATACCTCACGCGTAGGCGCCCTTCACGGTTCAGAAGCGGTGAAGGGCGAAGGTTATATGAAGGTTTCTCCTGATGGCACCAAGGTAGCGGTAGTTATTCCGGGAGTAGATCAAGGAGCGAATAATATGGTACAGCTATTCGATTTCGACAAGAAAACGGGCAAGCTGTCCAATCCTAAAAATATCGATTTGGGCAAGACGCCTCCTGCGGCTTACGGCGTGGAATTCTCCAGTGATACGACGCTATACGTATCACTCACGGGCGACGGAACGGCTACCAATCCTTCGCAGCTATTGCAGTTCAGCGTGCGTTCCAGCGATACGATTACCATTGCTAACTCGAAAAAAATAGTGGCTACAGCGGGTTTGGAGGGCGTGCCTGTTACCGATAAGTTTGGTGCTTTGCAAATAGACCCCGATCATCAAAAAATCTACATGGCTGTTGATGGCAATGATTCCCTGGCCGTAATCAATCAGCCAAACGATACACTTAAGGTAGGCTTTCAGCATAATGGCGCTGCGCTGGGTGGTAAGGCCAGTCAGTTAGGTTTGCCCAATATTTCACCCACTGAAACCCCTCCTGGTTTCGGACAAGGCTTTAGTTTTGATGGACCCGCATGTACACCCAAGGGAGTGCCCGTTACCTATAAGTTTGACGCACATCCTGACCGGGCTGAACGCAACGATGGTGTCGCCAATTCTCATTTTACCTGGACTTTTCCAAATGCACCGAACGAGGTTAAAACCGATGCCAATAGCATTACGCATACTTTCCCTGGTCCCGGAACTTATATAGTTAAACTTACCATTGTGAATGACTGTCAAACAGAGGTTATCACTCCTAAAACAGTAACCATTAAACAAGCACCCGATCCATTTAAGATTCAGCCCAATGCGCCCAATATACGCCAAGGTGCTACTATTTCTACTTGCCAGCCCAGTGTAACCCTCGATGCGCAGGCCCAAGCCAATGCACCCGGAAGTAAATATCAGTGGTTCGTTGACGGGGTGGCTGCAAGCACTGGTCAGACATTAGTGGTTACCAAATCGGGTACTTATTCGGTTAACGTTGTCAATGGTACTTGCGGCAAAACCGATTTGGTAACGGTTACCTTTACTTCACCGAAGCCCGATTTAGGGCCTGATATTTCATTCTGCGGAGGTGCCCCATTTGTTCCTTTTCAGTTAGATAGTAAAGTTCCAAACGCCACCTCTTACGCCTGGACGGCTAATGGTGTGGCATTGTCAGAAACCGGCCAGTCGATTGATATTGATAACCTTCCTAGTGTGACGACCACTTACCGGGTTTCAGTAACTACTGGACAAGGTTGTCCGCCCAGCACGGATGAGGTAATCGTAAGCGTAGGCACCGTTCCTGTTTTTCCTGCTGATGCCAATATTACTATTAAGCCTACTGCCGCCTGTGGTGGCACTATTGGCAGCGGTAGCATTGATTTAGGCGCAGCTCAAGCTGGTGTTTCGTACAGTTGGCAAGGACGAACTGAAACGGAGCCAAAGATTGACTCATTAGTTGCTGGAGCTTATTCAGTTACTATTACAAATACGACGACTGGCTGCAAGGCTTCTAAAAGTTTTGAGGTAAAAGCGGCTGTTTCCGCGATCAATGCCACTACTGTTATTACCCATCCTACTTGTACTGTTCCTACTGGTTATATACAGATAACTGCCACTGGTGGAACTAGCTACAAATATTTTATTGGTGGTAAAGAAGTTTTTTTAACGGGAGTACCATTGGCTATCCGTAATTTAAGTGCCGGCTTTTATGATATTGAAGTGCGGGATAATGTTACTGCTTGTAGCAAGTTTTTAGTAAACCAGGAAATTATAAATCCAGTGGGAATGCCAGTTATTAATGCTTCTATTAAAATAACGGGTTGCCGGGCTGCCACACTGAAAGTAAATTTGGCAGATTTGACTGGTACTATAACATACGAATGGACTTTGAATGATGTTCCATTTAATACTCCTCCTAATAATCCACCAATACTCGTTTCTCTCCCTGGTTCGTATAAGGTTAAGGTTACTCAAAATGGCTGTTCCACTACTTCCCAGCCTTTGGTTTTACCTGCAACCTTAGATCCAAATGCGATTGATATCGTTGGGCCAACGAATGCTTGTGAAGGGGATGAAGTTACGTTGACTGCTAAAGTACCTGCCGGTTCTGCCTACTTGTATCAATGGCAGAATGAGAATGGAGACATACCAGGGGCTAATGGTTCGGCACTTACGGTGGACGTTACAGGAAAATATTTCGTCTTAGTAACTGACCAAAATACGTGCTCAAATAGAAACGAAGTGGCTTCTACTCTTCATAACGTCTCCTTTAATTCTATTCCTGAGGCTCAACTTGATTTGGCTAAGAGTATCCTGACTGTTTGTAGTGGGGACGTAGTTACATTAGCTGCTATGCCTGTAGAAGATGCTTTTTATTCCTGGACATATACCGATGGCAAACTTATAGGGTCTGGCCAAGTTGTCAAATTCCCTTCAGTGAAAAGTGCTGGGTTTAGATTGACTGTTACTAATAAAAACAATCCTACATGTGGTACTCAGGTGGAAGGCAGCTTTACAGTGAACCCCAAACCAAAAGTTGATTTCAGCAAAGAGCCAACTACTTTCTGTGATAACAGCTTTATGGTATTACATGCCACCAATCCGGTGGGGTCTACCTACAAATGGACGAAGGACGGCGTAGTGTTGGCTGGTAGAACCCAGGATACACTTCATGTCAATCATTCGGGCAAATACAGCGTGGTGGTAACCTTGGGCGAATGTACATTTGAGGCTGAGCACAACGTGAATCCTCCACAGAAATCACCTGTACCCAATCCTCCCCGCAAGCAAGTACCTTTCTGTTTTGATGATACAGAAAACCCAGGTGCATTGGCTCCTGTAGATGCTGGCCAGGGCAACCTGTTGTACTACGACTGGTATATACTGGGCAGTGATCTGACAGGTGCTCCTATCGATACGGGCCAGATTACTTTCCGGCGGCCAGAAATTTACGTAGTGAAGTACCGAAATTACAATGATCCTTGTTTTGCCTTGGATACCATTTCTGTCTTTTCTCAATGCGAGCCGCGAGTATTTATACCAGAAGCTTTTTCGCCCAATGGCGATGGCACTAATGACCAATTTATTTTGCGGCACGTGAAATACCTCATGAATCTGGAAGTGAAAATATACAACCGCTGGGGAGAGGTAATCCTTGCTACCAAGATCGCAAACCCACCAGTAGACATCAATGGAGATCTCAATATTTGGGATGGCACCTTTAATGGACAACCTTGTCCGGTGGGAAGTTATGTATGGGCAATCAGCTACAATAGTGAGACTATTGCTGATATGCCCACCGTGAAACGACGTGGCGGCATAGCCTTGATCAGGTAGGTGTATTTGATAGACGAATCTTAATTCTGCTTGGTCAGATTATAACTATAGGAGCCCTCTCGTTCATGGCGAGAGGGCTTTTTTTGTAAAAATTCAGCCGATGTCCTAACTTCAAACACCACTCGCTTTCCTTGCCAGTTAGAGGTTGTTTTTGACATGTAGGAGGTCCCTTTCAACAAGGATGATATGTATCATAATCAGTCGCAATTAGAGAAAGTGATACTGTATATTGAGGAGCATCTTTCCGAGCCGATGAACCTCAAATTGCTCGCCGACTTAGGAAACACTTCCTATTACCACTTCAACCATGTTTTCTCAGAAACGCAGGGCGAGCCAATCTGGCAATTTGTGAAGCGACTCCGCTTAGAACGAGCTGCCTACTTGCTTCAGTATGCTGGCCTGTCAGTAGCTGATATTGCCGAAGCCATCGGCTATGCTTCCAATGCCTCTTTCAGCAAAGCCTTTGAGCAGCATTTTCAGCAAAGTCCTACCCGTTTTCGCTCCCTGCCTAGGCCTTCCGTTAAGGCTGATCCAGGGAATGACATACTTAATTATACGGCTCCTAGGCTTACCATTGAGCCAGATCAACAGATGCTGTTTGTCAGAAAAGCCGGACTCTTGCGCCACCAGGAAGCTTGGCAACATTTAATGGAAATCCTTGAATATCCAGCACCCAAGTCCTTCTTTACAGAGGAAGGCTTGTCCAATCCTGGTTTTATCGGTAAGTCGCCCGATGTCCCTGGTATCACGGTTGAGGCTAACCTTCGGTATGATGTGGGGTTGACTGTAAAACCTGGAATTAAACTTACGGGCAAAGAAGCCATGGGCCAGGCTATTCAATGGCAGACCTTACCAGGAGGCAAATATGCCGTGCTATTGCATCAGGGTTCGACCGATGCTCTGGCTGCGTCTTTCCAGGCTATCTATTCCGATTGGCTACCAAAAAGTGGCTACCGGCTGCGTAATGCCCCTTCTTACCAAAAGTACCTTCCCCTCCCCAACAATAGCGAATGGGCGACAACCAGTATTACGCAAATCTATATTCCTATCCAATAATCAACTATTCTTTATAGGTACACATTCGCAAAAATGGACAAACAGGCAGTACCCGCCCGACATTACTTTTGGGTTCAGTTTAAACCAACCCTTATATGCCAACCATTCACACCTATACGACCTCCGAAGCAGGTCTTTCAGTCAATGCTTTTCTGATAGAAACGGCTCACGGCGTAGTTGCCATTGATGCCACCCTCACCAACAGTGATAGTTTAGCCCTTAAAAAGTTAGTACAATCTACCGGAAAGCCTTTGCTTGCGATACTTCTTACCCACGGGCACCCCGACCATGTAGCGGGGGTAACCAATTTGGTAGAAGATAGCAGCACGCCTATCATTTCCCTATCTTCGGTTAAAGCGCTCATGCAGCAGACCGAAGCAGCCAAACATGCCCAGTGGTCAGGCATGTTTGGCGAGGAATGGATTCGGCAGTGGACGTATCCCAACACCATTGTAAAGGACGGCGAGGCTGTGCAATTCGATGGCATTACCTACCGCGTACATGACCTGGGTGCCGGAGGAGATTGTGATGCCAATAGTATCTGGGTGATGGAGTCAGGTCTGTCCGCGGCCTTTGTAGGCGATTTGGTCTATAATCAGCACTATAGCTATATGGCCGATGGATCCATCTTGCGTTGGCTAGCCAATCTGGAACGTTTTCGTCCCTTACTGTCTAAGCATACCTTATATATTGGGCATGGCAAAGAAGGAACAGTGACCCTGTTGGATCAACAGAAGGAATATTTCCTTACCTACTGTTCTACCCTTTTACGGCTAACCAAGGGCAGTGCTCACCTGGATGAAGCCACTACGCAGCAGTTTGTTCAGCAAATGGAAAAAGATTATCCTGGCTACGGCCTTTCCTTTATGATTGGGTTAGGAGCCAGTAAAGTAGCGCAGGAGTTAGCAAACCCATCCGCTGTATTGGTGGCTGCCCACTAAACGTACTTGTTTTCTTGCAGGGCATACCAGTGTTGATCCTAATTTCAGCCAACTAAAGTTAGAATAGCCTGACTACTCATCAGGCTATTCTAACGTATCAATAACTTCTCTTAATTGGCTTTTTGTAAAACCAGATGGAAGTGAAGAATGATAATATAATTTAAGAATTTCTTTGTATTCCGGTTTTAAAGTAACTGCATTTTTTGTTGAGACAAATATATCGGTCTGAATCGGTAAGCAAATGGATCTATATAATGAGCTAATAATTGTTAATTGCATTTCTTTGACATTTTTATATTTTACTAATACGTCGCTCTTACACATCCTTGGCAAAAGATATTCCCAGTCTATTACATTTGTAATTGTACTTTCCGTAGAAGATTCGATTAATGAATCTTTTTTAAAAGTAAAATTTATGCCGTCATTATTCTTTAAATGCTCTTTCTTAGTAAAGACTAGCTTAAGCTCACTTGTAGATGAATTTATTTGCACTATTGCCTTTTTTATCATTTCTATAAACTCTGGTGGGTAATCGCCTTGTGCAGTAACAAACGCAGGAGAAGTAAACTTAACTATACACGCTTCCTTAGTTTTATCATTTGGGTGAATTAGTCCAATTTGATAAATTAATTCTAATGCTTTTCGAGGTATGCGTTCAGTCTTTACAAAAGCTGAAAGTTTTTCTTTACTATTAATATGATATAATGCATCTGCAAAATCGTTCTCAAATTGTTTGCCTGTATACCCGGCTGTCAATATGGGTTCATAAAGTAGCTTAATTATTTGCTTATCAACTTCCGTTAGTTCCGTTATCAAATTTCCTCTTAAAACGCCATGAGTATATGTATAGCTATGGCCTGGGAAACCTAAACTGTGTACAATTTCATGAAGAATTACTGCTTCTCGTTTGACATTAAATAGCGAAGAGTCTAAATCTTCATATTTAATATTTATTCGGACGTTATTGATTTCATCATTGGATGCATTAACTGTTGAATTCCCAACACTCTCCCCAAGATTTAATTGGTTTTTTACACCAAAGTAGATAACTAAATTAGGGATACTGTCTTTATCAGCTTCATAGATATTTATTGGAAGATTTAATCTATTTATTTGATCGATAACTCTTAAAAGCTTATTTCTATCTCCTAAAATTGGATGTCCTTTCATGGAAAAATAAATATCTTTTTTCCATTTGCTTATAGATTTTATTTTTTGTGGATAATCGTGATGAAAAAGTGCCACTTCATAGAAATAATTAATTGATGCAGCAGAGTATTTATTTTTGATCAATTCAATTTCGTTGTTTTTTGTAAAGTTACAGTTGGATAAGTATAAAGTATTTAAAATAAATAATAATATAAAAAGAGCGTTTCTCATTTGAATTTTATGGATTGGAGTTATTTAAAAATAATATTATTAAAGGCCACCAATTAAAAATATATTTAAAGTTTATTTGGACTTGTGAGGGGTGCATTTCAAATTCGCAGATGACAGCAAGCAGCATCCAAGCCCGAAGGGCTGAAATGATTATAGAGAAAAGACAAATACTGACCACGACAACCCCGGAGGGGTGAAATGATATTGTCACGGCTGCGGCCGACCGTCCCTCCGGGGTTGTCGTGTGCGGCGGTCGTTGAGCTATAATCCTAACATCCCTTCGGGATTCATCCAACGTCATTGCTGCTTGGAGAGTGTGAAAAATACAAACCTCCAAGAACCTAAATAATAAAACATCTACCTGTAAATCAAGTATGTATAATTTAAGGAAGTCTTGCTTATTTATAATTGATTGCTTAATCGCCTGTGTCCTTCAGTCTTTTAAAATTTCTAACATTTTTTCGTGGTAAACGACTTCTTCTTGCAAATAATGGGATTTGAAAAAGGAAATCAATTTTTTGTTTCTCTCTAGGGGATTGAATTGCAAATTCCAGTACAGTTTTTTATAGCAGTCACTGCATAGATGGTTGGGTCTTTCATCGGACTCTACCAAGCCATTGCTGCCATTCATGATGCAATTGGCGAATATACAGTGGTTGACCGAAAACATATGACCAATTTCGTGCGCCGAGGTTTTAATCAGGCGTGATAAACAAAGGTTATAATTTTTGGCGGTGATGGGGGCATCACTATACCTGAATATAGAAGATACGGCTACTCTATTTTTGGCGCTGGCTTGTCCAAATACATAATTCCAACTGTCTTTAGGATATAGGTCTTTGGCTGTAATGGCCATCAACACGAGTCCGTTTTTAGGTATTTTGTTGGGCAAAACAGTGTTTATGATATACATGGAATTTAATTGTTCACGTTCGTCGGGTGCTCCCCTTCTGCCTTGCTCGGGTATAATAGAGTCATCCATCGTGGGCAAGAGGGTGGTTTGGAGGCCGAAGAATATTCTAAGATAGTTGGCTGTGAATTGAACAACATTAAATTGCTCAGGAGTGAAACTTCCTATGGGCAGTATATAGATAACGTTTTGCGTGGTTGAGGACTTTACCGGAGTAATGGTTTTATATTTTTCAAACGACTGTCCCTTCTCGGCGTTCGTAAATAACCATTCCCCCATTTTAGGTTCATCCATCTTTTTGTCCAGCGCTGCTAACTTTTCAATCTTCTCCCAATCTGATTGTTTTATTTCCTTTTTGTTGGTTTTTCCGCAGCTCAACAAAACAAAAGCAAAAATTAGGAGCGCAGCTGTATTGGTTATTTTCATCATCTTGGCGATAGTAAAAATTAAACATACGGAAACGCTCCCTGGTAACCAACTCCAATCACATCACTTATGCACGACTAGCTTTTTCTTTAATACACTGGCTCTGGTAGTTAGCAACAGCAGATAAATGCCTAGCGGCAGTCCTTCCGAACTAAAGGTGAATTCCTTCGGTACGCCAGCCTCTACTGCACCCACGAAAAGCTGGCGAACGAGCCTGCTGTGCATATCATATACTTCCAAGGTTGCCTCTATAGGCGTGGCTAACGTAAACTTAACGGTCGTGCGACTAGTCGTGGGATTCGGATAGGCGGATAGTTCCGCTTTTGTGCCCTCCTGGCCATCGGTTATGGTCGTGGGCTCCGATGCAGTTCGAGCTGAATTCAGACTTTGTGCTGGCTGAAATGGAGAAAGGTGCCCACCAGCGATGGGCGCTTCCAACGCCCCGTTAGGCAACTGCCATGCTACGGCTAGGTGATCGCCACCGCTTTCTTCTATTTGCAAAGCCTCTATGTAGTAGCGTTGCCCCGCTTCCAGCTTAATTACCGCCGACTGCTGAGTAGCGTATTTTTTCCATTCACGGATATTCGTCCAACCAGACAAGCTGGCAATTTTACTTTTATTGCTTGGTTGGTCATTGGTACTCAGCCAAAGCTCGGAGTGGTTGTCGCCCGATAGCCAGAAAGTGTAATGGCCACTTTGGGGCGGGCAAATATACCCGCGAATGCGCGTGCCGTAGTGATCGGCTATATTGGCGGGTATTTCAAAGGCGGTCAGTTGGCTGGTGCCGGTTGGGGTAGTATTGACTGGAATGGCCGATACGGTCGTGCCGGAAATATTTAGCCAGTATTCGCGCTGGGCCGAGCCTGAAGCAGGGCAATTGGCGGAGGAAGTGGTTGTGGAGGGCAGGACAAATATTGGTGTTTCAGTGACTCTAATCTTCAGCTTGCCATTGTTGGTAGATACTTTCTCTTCCAACATACGATCGCTGCCAATGGCGGGCCTAAATAGGCTGGCCGAGGGACTAGAACCTAAATCCAAGGTATAGTCAGCCGTGCGGCTCTTTTCATCGGGCACGACCAATACATAAGCCGCCTTTCCCTGGTACTCATACCGATCCACTATAGGATAGCGGTTGATGGTTTGCTTAAAGGAATACTCTCCCAACAACTTGTTGGCTTGATAGAGGTAGTCGGCTGCTGGTTTGCGGGTTTTGTTCTGGTTGAGTAAGCCAGAAGAACCAAACTGAGCCATGCCAGTTGTGTTATCGTCATATAACTGGTAAAAGAAAACCCGCTCAACGCCAGAACGGGCGTATAACAGCGCATTGCGCAAAATCCAGTCGGCCTGCGTTTGCAGCACTGATTTTGAGCCAATGGCAATGGCTTTTAAAGGACTGTCCTGGTTCACATCGTATCCGGTTTCCGTTATCCAAACGGGCATGCCTTTCGCGTAGACGTGCGCCATCTGTAGGAAATCCCCGGCGACCTGACCAGCTTCCGATACTTCCGGGGCTGCTCCTCGGGTGGATTTACCGCCTTGCGAACTTTTGGCATCATTCGCATATAAATGGTAGTTGATGATATCCCAGCAAAGGTTAACGGTTCCATCTGGCTTATAGCCGCGGTATTGCTTACACCAATCGATCATTCCTTTGACATAGTCCGTATTGGGTAAAGCCAGTCCGGCCATGACTACTTTTATGGTTGGATCTGCGTTTTTTACGCCTACTCCTGGTCCCAGCGTATTTTTATGTCCGTCGTAAAAGGCAGATAGATTGGCTGCGTATTCGCGGGCGGTTTGGTAGGCTTTGCGCCCCTTCCACCATTTATCGCGTTCATTTTCGCACTCAATGTAATCAATCAGATCTAACCCTGTTTTTACTTCATTAATGGCATCGCCGGGCCATCGGCTGGTTTTATCTACACTCAACAAAGCTTTATTTATTTGCTTGTTGCTGCCATAGCGGGCTACAAACTGAAAGGCTACCCTGGCTTGTTCGAGATAGGATTTTGGGTCGGAAAAGTTTTTGCCATAGCGTACTGGTACGTTTTCGGTATCTCTTTCTGCCGTTGGGTATGTATCGCGCATCCAGGCCGGAATGGTTTTTAAGCAAGCCAGCACTTCGATACCTTCGGCTTTTAGCCTTTGGTAGAGCGCATCGTAATTCCATCCGCCATGATGAGTAGGGTTAAATGTATACTTTCCTTCTTGCCACTCCAGTTTCTCCCAATCCATATAATGCCTGATGCGGGTAAAACTTTTTAGGGCTTTCAATTTGGATTCGTTGATTTCCAAAGGTCGGTTGGGTTCTTCTACATCCCATTCAAAGGCATTCACACCAATGGTTTGTTTGAATTTTACTTGTTTTTGACTAGCCAATACTTCGGGCGAGGGAGGCGTTGTGGCACTGCCCCGCTGATACGTTCCATAGAACTCTACTTCGGTCGGGAATGCCCAAGAAGCAGTAATAACCAGGTACCTGGCATTTTTTACCGGCGTTGTCAGCTTGAACGAATTAGCGTTAGCTGGATAGGGCCCCACCCATTGGTTATACTTTGTGCCAGTAAAAGTGGCAATAGGAATGCGTTGCCAGGTAGCTGTAATAATCGATAAAGTTACGGGAGCATCGACATTGCTGCCTTCCCCATCGTAAAATTTGATACTTTCCAGGCTCATTTCTTCGCCTGCGAACAAGGGATAGTAAGCATCATAGGTATTGAATATTTTGCCCCAGCCTGTGGCTACCTTTACATCGGTTCGGCCATCAAACAGTCCTTCAAGGCCATTGCTGGTATTGTTGAGTTGGTACCATCTTTTCCCATCGATCGGTATTTTCCCGGTCGAGGTAGGAGCGGAAGTCTGTACAAGCTGGGTTCGTACTACATTTTCGGGAGCTAAATAATTTGCATTACCTGCCTGTGAAGCAGTAATAGTAGCCCTACCCGCGGTTTGGGCATCATTAAGCCAGGGAGAATAGTCTTGCCCTGTATTTTCACTGGGCGCAACTGCGGTTATTTTTACTCTTTTCTCCGTTTGAGAGAACCCACAAAAACATACTAAGTGAAGAACGAATGTTAAAATTGTCTTTTTCATCTTTTCATCTTTTGGTTGTTAAAACTTTTGATTTTAAGACCCAGAGTGGAAGACAGTGCAGATAAATGCACCTTTTTAATGGCATGTTGATTTAAAACCTATGCTGATTTTTGGCAAAGAAATTCCCTGATTTCCAATATAGAAACCGCGGTAGAGGATCAGCTTTTAAATAAAATTAGTTGACTTTCAGGTATGTATAGGTAGTTGTAGTCCGTGCGAATGCGATGTAGGGTTGTGAAAACGACAATCACGCGTGTTTATAGGTAAGACAAAAGTATATATCTGTTGGTGATTTTATACAATACCTCTCATTATTTCTCCATATAATTCTTTTTTTTAGTTCTTTCCTGGGGTTTGATTAGTGAAAGTGAAAATAAAATTCTTTACCTTTTGCCACTTGTCGGGAAAGCTTGTCCTACAATTGAATGATCGGGTTGCGCCTCAGTCCAGCCCAAAAGATGGCGCAGGAGCTTAGTAACGACATAATATTCACGCAGGTAAGCCACAGAGCCTATACTTGCGTATCCTGAAAGCAGCAAAAGCCCATATAAAGCCATCCTTATCGGCCAAAAAAATCAAACATAACGAAGAATAAGGGATCGGTATGAACCGATGCCATAAGGGAGAGATGAAAAAGCGAATCCGTATTTCGCAGCGTATTTAGTACTGTTTGTTAAACTATACCTTAACCGCAGCACCACTAATATCCCCATCAGGAAGTAGCTTCTGGCATGGGCCAATTTTTCAACCTAACTCTCTATTTATTACTGTTATGAAAAAAGTAAGTTACTTATTGTTAATGTTCTTAGGAATCGTAAATCACGCCCAGGCTCAGTGTACAACGACTGTCTTTACAGGAGAAGGCACCTTTTACGAGTACAATGGAGGCGGAAATTGCAGCTACCCCAATCCCTATACCAATCTACCTTCCGGAGCCCTGAACCAAAGCCAATACGGCTCCGCACAGCTTTGTGGCGCTTGTGCCGAGGTGACGGGAGAACGCGGTTCCTTGGTCATTTCCATCGAAGATCAATGCCCAGAGTGTCAATTTGGCGATGTTGATCTGGAGAAAGATGCTTTTCCACTGATTGCTGACCCGATTAAAGGCCGGGTGCCCATCCGATGGAAATTGGTTCCTTGTCCGGTGTCTGGGCCGGTGGTGTTGTACTTTAAAGAAGGTTCTCACCAATGGTGGAAAGCCATTCAGGTTCGGAACCATCGCTATCCCATTGCCAAGTTGGAATGCAAAATCAACGGGCAGTACGTGGCCTTACCCCGGCAAGCATACAACTATTTTGTGTCAGATCAAGGCTTGGGCTCAGCCGCTGGCCCTTTTGATTTCCGCATTACCGATACGAAAGGAGAAGTTATTGAAGAAACAAACATTCCTTTTATTGTAACTACGCCCATCGTGGGACGCAATCAGTTCTCTGCCTGTCCAAGCAACGAGCCTATCCAAACGCCGTACGCGGGTATTATTCCGATTCCAGGTGTAGTAGAAGCGGAGAACTATGACAACGGAGGCGAAGGCATCTCCTTCCACGATACCACGCCCAGCAATCTGATTGGCCCGTTTCGCAATAACCTGGCGGTAGATACTGAACCCTGCTCGGAAGGAGGCAACAACCTGGCCTTCTCCGACAATGGCGAATGGACTGAATACACCGTCAATGTAACTACGAGTGGTTCTTACCAGCTTGATACCCGCGTAGCCTCTCTCGCAGGTGGTTCCTTCCATCTTGAGTTCGATGGCGCCAACGTAACTGGCACGGTGCCAGTACCCAACACGGGAGGCTGGCAGAGCTGGCAGACGGTGAGCAAGACTGTGACCCTATCCGCCGGTCAGCACGTGATGCGCTTTGTAATCGATCAGAAAGAGTTCAATATCAATAAGTTTGCCTTTGCCTCTACGGGTGGTATTGTGTCTGGCCAGGTGTATCGCTTGGTGGCTCGCCATAGTGGACAAGTGCTCGATGTGAATCAATGCTCTTTGACCAATGGGATGAAGGTACAGCAATGGCCTTGGCAGGGAGGCAACTGTCAGCGCTGGAAAATCACCGCTACCGATAATGGCTTCTATAAACTGACGGCTCAACACAGCGGCCAAGCCCTGGAAGTTGGCTCTGCCTTGGCCACGAATGGAGCCAAAGTCAACCAATGGCCCAGCAACGACTGTACTTGCCAGCAATGGAAAATTGAGTCCACCGAAGCGGGTTTCTACAAACTGACTGCTCGCCATTCCGACCAGGTGCTGGAAGTGGGCAGCGCCTTGACTAGCGACGGCGCGGCTGTCAACCAGTGGCCTTGGAATACTTCCTTTTGCCAACAATGGGCCATTGAGCCAGTGGCCGCCTTTGCCCGCTTAGGCATACAGGAGCATTTAGCATCAGCTCAGTTCAACCTCAGCCTGACGCCCAATCCGGCCAACGACCAGGTGCAGCTCGATTGGAAAGAAGTAAGAGAAGAAGATGCCGTGTTGACGGTGGTGAATGCGCAAGGCAAACTGGTACATCAGCAGGTGGTGCGAGGCACTTCGCATCAGCTTCCTACAGCCAAATTCAGCGATGGACTATATATCATATCCCTGCGGTCTAGCCAAGCAGTAGCGACCAAAAAGCTGATGATTCATCACTAAGCGACCTAATTAGTCAAGCAGTGCCTATATTGAATTCAGTGACCAGAGACTGAAATTGGACCAAACAAAAAGATCATTGCAGATGAGCCTGCAATGATCTTTTTGTTTGGTTAACTGGCTTATAAAACTGAATCTGCCAGGAACGTTTCAGTGGAAAATTAGGCGTTGGGTAACCCTATTGTACTGCTGATAAGTAGTTTCCATAACCAACAATCATTGTAGAAACGATGACGGTTAGAATGCCCAGAATAATCACCCGCAAAGTCTTTGGACTTACTCCCTGCCACTCCTTGAAATACAATCCCCATATATTGCTCACGATGATGATAAAGGCCATGTGCAGTGTCCAGCTGGAAAATCCGAAGCCTGTGCGACCCAGGATGCTTTCGCCCATGCCATAGAAAAAAAATTGCAGATACCAGGTGGTGCCAGCCAGGGCAGCAAACATGTAATTGCGCGCTAAAGGCGTTTGTTTATTGGTATAATCGCTCCCTGTTTTATTACGAAAATTCAGGAAGACGCACCAGATAAAATTGCTCGTTAAGCCACCTAATAATATCACTACCAGCACCGGATTATTCTGCCAGAGTGGATCTACTCCACTGGCCACTACGGCTCTGGCTATGGGTTTGCCAGTCTCAAAACCAAAAGACATAAATGCACTCAAAACCCCTGAAAAGGTAGCTATCAACAAACCTTTAGGGAAATTGAACTCTTTAATATGCTCTTGCTTTTGTTCCGATGAAAGTTCTTTTTCTTTCATTATCCCAGCCTTTCCGCAGATAGCAATACCAATTAAGCAGACCAATACCCCAAAAAGAGTAAACAGTCCCGAGGTGGTACTTATTAGTTTGGATATAGTCATTTCGTTCCCATCCTGAGGATAAAATTCATATACTATAGGCGGGATAAGGGTTCCAAAGGCTGCGCAAAAGCCTAATACAATGGCCATGCCTAGCGACATGCCCAGGTAGCGCATTGTCAACCCAAAAGTAAGCCCGCCAATGCCCCAAAGCAGACCCATCAAGTACGTTTTTCCTAAAGTATCGCCGCTTGCCTGGAACAGAATGTCAAGATAGCCAGGTGCCGTTATAGCGGCAGCAATGGGTGGCACGACCAGCCAGGAAAAAATTCCTCCAACTAGCCAGTAGCTTTCCCAAGCCCACTTTTTTACTTTCTTGTATGGAATATAAAAACTACCAGAGGCAAAGCCGCCGATGAAGTGAAGGATAACGCCAAAAATGACTTGCATGGTTTTTAGTGGTTAGTTGTTTATAAGTAGTTCGTTTGTAGTGGGCAGGCGTGGTTAATGATTACTTAGCAGAAAAACCGTCATGCTTTTAGGGCCGTGGGCACCAATGACCAGCGATTGTTCGATATCTGCGGTCTTAGAAGGGCCGGCGATGAAAGCACCATAGCCAATCGGGAAGGTGAGGTGCTGGTAAGCCTCGTGCATATTGCCCACTAACTGACTTTCGTAGATGACTATGGCCAGGTTGAGCGTAATAAACGGCAAGACTCGCAGCACGGTATTTCGTTCATCTATCCAAATCGCCCCGTTTTCTGCTATACCCAATTGTCCCTGAAGCAAGACTAACGATAGGGTTTCGTATTGATGCGGATCATCGGTAGAGGCAGCAATGGTATTACCAATGTTAATTCCCTCCACCAAACTGATGGTTGGTTGGGTCAAATCGTAGTGTTGTTGTACATAAGCGCTTATCTCTGCCATTGACTGGACAGGCACTAAGGTTCCACCAATGGCTTGCAAAACGGAGGTGAACTTTTCGGACAGGTTTGAATAAGACGAAGCAAAGCCAATCTTCTCAGGCAATGGTTGTAAGTCGGGCTTGCCTGCTTTGATCGCTTGTAGAATTTTCTCCCTTGAATTCATTTGTTTTGTTGCTTACTTTCTATTCCGGATGTAATCCGATTCTTGTCTGTTCCTGTTGATTGAAATACTGCTAATCGCTATCAATCAGCACACTAACGTATCAATTAATCATTTCCTGTTCTTTATATACCAATCCCTAAAGCTGTCTTTAGGCGGTTCGGGCATTTCCCGTGCTATCACCCAAGGATTAAGCTTCGGATTATTCAACACCATCGAGAAGGGCTTCATCAACTTACGCCCGGATTTTCCGGCAAACCGATAGAAGCCTGGATTAGCCAAAATGGTGGACAAGCCTTTCATCGCTATCTTTTTTTGTGTCGGCACGTGCCCGTTTTCTACCAGCACTTGTCGCCATTTGTATAACTGTACGTGAATGTCAATTTTTACCGGACAAACATTGCTGCACGAACCGCAAAGGGTAGAGGCAAAAGGCAAGTCGGCATGCTTGGCCATATCGAGGTTGGGAGCGAGAATAGACCCGATAGGCCCCGCCACCGCTGTATGATAGCTATGGCCACCACTGCGACGATAGACCGGGCAAGTATTCATACAAGCCCCACAACGAATGCATTTCAGGGAGTTCCTAAAGTCCGGACTAGCCAATTGCCGGGTACGGCCATCGTCTACCAGAACAATGTGCATTTCCTGACCTGGCAATGGCTTCAGAAAGTGACTCGAATAGGTGGTAATTGGCTGTCCGGTGGCACTTCGAGTCAGTAACCTCAAAAATACGCCGAGGTGTTCCATGCGGGGAATGATCTTTTCGATACCCATGCAGGCGATGTGTACCTTGGCCAGATGCACGCCCATATCGGCATTCCCTTCGTTGGTACAGACGACCACGCCGCCCTTTTCGGCAATAGCAAAATTAACGCCTGTAATGGCTACGTCGGCCAGCAAAAACTTTTCCCGCAAATGTTGTCGGGCTGCTTCGGTGAGGTATTGCGGATCGGTGGCTCCTTTTTCGGTACCCAAATGCTCGTGGAAAAGCTCACCGATGTGTTCTTTCTTTAAATGAATCGCTGGCAGTACAATGTGGCTGGGGGGCTCGTTTCGAAGCTGCACAATGCGTTCGCCCAAATCGGTATCAATCACTTCGATGCCTTGGTGGGAAAGATATTCGTTCAGGTGACATTCTTCCGTCAGCATGGATTTGCTTTTCACAATCTTCGTAGCTCCGTTCTTTTGAAGAATGCGGTGGACAATCTCATTATGCTCTTGCCCAGTAGCGGCCCAATGCACCTGGATACCGTTTTGAAGGGCATTTTTTTCAAATTCCAGCAAATATTCATCTAGCCGGGAAAGGGTATGCAGCTTGATTTGTGAAGCCTGTTCCCGCAAATCTTCCCATTCTGGAATGGTATGTACCGCTTTATCCCGCTTACTGCGTACGAACCATAAAGTCTCGTTGTGCCAGTCCGTGTTCGCCTCGTCCCGGTTAAATACCTCCGAGGCTGCCGCGTGATCTTGCTTAGTAATTGGATTCATAGGGTTTAGCTGTCAGCTTTCAGCCGTGAGCCTTCAGCTTTTTTGTGACTTATTATAAACACGTTCACTTGGTTTCGCTTAGGAAGATATCAACACGATTGAACAAAAAAGCCTATAGCTGCATGCTGGCACCTCAAAACTACACCAACCCCGACGCTAATATTTCGGCGATATGCAGCACCTGAACCGGGTTCTTTTGCCGACGGACAATGCCTTCTAGATGCATCAGACAACTCACATCGCCACCAGTAATGTATTCTGCGCCGTGTTGCACATGGTCGGCTACCCGATCCTTGCCCATTTTAGCAGAAACGGCCTCTTCAAACACACAGAACGTACCACCAAAGCCGCAGCATTCATCGGGTTGCTGCAAGGGAACCAATTCCAGCCCTTTGACCATTGCCAGTAACTGTTCCGTTTTAGAAAAGGATTGGCCAACAATTTCGGAAGCTGACGATAGGCCCAATCCTCGCTGACCGTGACAACCTGTATGCAAACCCACTTTGTGTGGAAAATAAGCTTTGGGTAAGTCGTTGATTTTTAACACATCCGTCAGGAATTCGCATAGCTCTAAAATATGGATGCGAATGCGTTCTGCTTCTTCAGGAAATCGGTCTGAGTGCAAATGATCCTTTACATGGAGTACACAACTGCCGGTTGGTCCGACGATGTAATCAAAATTACGGAAGTTTTCCACGAAGTTTTCATTACAGGGTTGGGCCAATTTTTCAAAGCCCGAATTGGCCATTGGTTGCCCACAGCAGGTTTGATTCAGCGGAAAACCTACTTCTACCCCAAGACTTTCCAGTAAGCGGAGGGTAGCGACACCGACCTGGGGATAAAACTGGTCAATATAACACGGAATAAATAATCCGACTTTTATCACAAGGTTACTCTTTTCGTTCCGAATGTATAGTTTTTTACTGTTTCTGGCGAGTTTATTGCCATCGCGGCGCCCAAAGAAGATCCCAGTGGAGAGGGCGAAATGATCAATTCACACGTAGGAAACGCCATGCGAAGCAAA
Organism: Bacteroidota bacterium; assembly: GCA_040385915.1. Classification (GTDB taxonomy): domain Bacteria; phylum Bacteroidota; class Bacteroidia; order Cytophagales; family ES-bin-26; genus ES-bin-26. Next base: position 12,746 of record JAZKGK010000254.1, on the reverse strand, counting down.
TGGACAAATAGATCGTTTTGCGTGAATCCACCATCCACATACAATTTCTGAATAGGCATAGAGCCCGCAGCCAATTGGATGGCATTGGTTTGTAAATGCATCATTTCAATCATAAAACGATGATAGGCATCTTCGAAGGTAGGAAACAGGTCCCAACGGGTTTCGGACGCAAACGCGATGCTTTGGTCAGGATACTGAATGGTTTCTAAATGAAAGAGGGGTTCTTGAACTTGATTCCACTTCTTGAAAAGTTCTTCATCAAATATAATGGTATGATGATATTTATGCTCCGTCTTTCCAAAGTGGTCTGTCATCTTCTGGGTTTGAATATTGAATTCACTGCCAAAAAATAACCTTGAAGCTTTGACTGGCAACCCATCCATCCGCATATAATTCAGACAGTCTTTGTGAAGGTCTGAAGAAGTCAGTAATTCCTGGCTGAAGGGGTTAAAGGTAATATTCCAGGTCCCGGTAGACAGCAGCAGGAAAGACTCCTCTGAACTTACGATGTACGGCAATAGGGCGGCTGAACTGTCGTGGATACCCGTTCCTACTTCTACCAACTGACCATTGACCATGGCCTGAGTCGTATGAGTAGCCAACACGGTTGACGGAAATAGTGCATCAATGCCGCTCTGTTTTACCCAAGTATGGTAATCCTTTTTAGTAAAATCCCATAAGCCCGTATGGCAACCAATACTCGTGAAGTCGGACCATAAGTATTTGGAGAAAAGATAGCTGCAATACTGTGGGAAATGCAGGCTGTATTTGATTTGCTCAAAGATTTCCGGGCGTTTTTTTTGCAACCAGTAAAGCTGTAAGCCCGAATTGAGCATTCCTAAAGCTGGCGAAGCAGTGCTGACACAGTATTCTTCGTTAGTGCCTGCAATCTGATAAAATTCATTCCACAGCTCTTCAGGAAAAGGCTTTAGGTAATTATATAAGGGAGCTACGGGTAAGCCGCATTCGTTCAGATGGACAAAGCTGGCACCATAGGTAGAAAAGTTAAGCTTAGAGATATGAAACTTATCGGATTGCATCGCTTTGCGAAGCTCTTCCTGCATCCATTCGGTTAGCAAAGGCAAATCCTCAGTAGGAAAGCCGTCTTCGTCCTTCGTTTCGGGTAAGGTTATGTAATGGCGATGAATTTCCTGAAGATTCTCATCAAAAATGGAGAACTTCTTATTGGTTTTTCCAATGTCAAATACCGCCGTATGCATAATAATAATAATGGGGGAATGTAGGAGTTTGAGAGTTTAGTCGTTCGTTCATTTCAAGCCGTTGCTGGTATCTCCTCCCAGTCGGGCCGAGCTAGCTATTTGCCAGAGGTTATTAGTTGTCTGGGGCAACCTTTGCCACCACTTAGTGATAACAGAGGTTGCCCCAGGCGCTAGGTCATTTTGTTTTTTAACTTTACAACCCAGTAGCTACTGCCATTTTACCCCGCTCGCCAATCAGCCTTTGTCTGACTTTCTCGGCACGGTATAGGCCAATGGGATCAACAGCACCACCCGCCCGTTGGATAGCTTCGGCTACGATGGGGCGTACATCAGTAAAGAAGGCATGGCGCAGAATTTCTTCGGCTACCAACACGTCATTCTCTTCCTGAGCCTGAGCCAGCTTTTTCTGGTCTATAAGCAAGGCTTTGGCATAGGTGGAAAGTATGTTCTGGCAAGACTGTAAAAGGTCTTCCATCGGATCTTTCGTATTGTGACTAGCATCAATCATCCAGCCAATCGGTGGGTTCTTTACTGCTTTATCCTGCATTCCGCTCACCAATTCATTGAAAATGAGGAAAAATTGATAAGGTTTGGTCGACGCTGTTGTCAAGTCGTCGTCGCCGTACATAGAGCCGTTGAAGTGGAAACCACCCAAGCGACCAAAGTGCATCAGCCGAGCTACGATCTGTTCAATGTTCGTGTTAGGCAAGTGATGTCCCAAATCTACCAGCACATGGGCATTTTTACCCACTGACTGACACAAGTTATAAGACGTGCCCCAGTCTGGGATAACCATTGAATAGAAGTTTGGCTCGTAAGGCTTGTATTCTATCAGCATAGTCCAGTCAGAAGGCATGCCTTCGTAGATTTTTGCCAGCGAATCGGCGGTGCGTTGATACGCCTGCCGGAAGTGATGTTGGCCAGGAAAATTAGACCCATCTGCTAACCAAACGGTTAATACTTTTGCGCCCAATTGCTTGCCGTACTCTACGCATTCCCGGTTGTGCTCAATGGCTTGTTGGCGAACATCTCCTTGCGTATGGCACAGAGAGCCAAATTTATAGCTATGAGGCTGGTCTTTTTGATCCTGAAAAGTATTGGAGTTAACGGAATCGATGGTTAGACCTTGTTCATGCAATTGCTGCTGAATGGCCGTCACATCTTTAGGTATATCCCAGGGAATATGCAGCGAAATGGAGTTGGCAGAACGATTGAGAACGTTCAATAAGCCAACATCTTCAATCTTTTCTTCCAGGGTACGTGGCTCTCCACCAATGGGAAAGCGGCCAAAGCGGGTACCGCCCGTGCCCAGCGCCCAGCTAGGAATAGAGATTTGAAAGTCAATTACCTGGCGAATAACAGCTTCTATATCCAAGCCCTGATCGCTCAGGGTTTCGGTCAAAAAGCGAAATTGACGTTGATGCCGAGCAAGAAAAGACTGATTATGTTGCTCAATAGATGAAGTGGATAGTTTCATAGGTCAGAAATCGGGTTTGACTTTTATCTTGGGAATACGTTGGCAATTCCACCGTCTACGTTTAACATATTTCCTGTTGACTTACTTAGCAAGCCACTTACGTAAGCAAAACAGGCGTTGGCGATGTCTTCAGGAAGAATAATTTCGTTCAAGAGGGTCCGTTTGGCGTAAAAACCAGGGAGCTCAGCAATCGAAATTCCGTAGGCTTTGGCTCTGCCTTCGGCCCAGGCACCTTCCCATATCTTGCTATCGGCAATAACGGCATCAGGGTTCACTACGTTTACGCGGATTTTTTCTGGGCCTAGTTCTGCTGCGAGTAACCGGCTTAAGTGAAGCTGAGCTGCTTTGACAGCACCATACGCTACGTTATTCGGGCCAGCCATCAGGCCATTTTTGCTCACAATATTCAAAATGTCGCCTCCTAAGGCTTGCTTCCGCAGGATTTCCACCCCTTGTTGGCTAACCAGGAATTGCCCTTTTTGCATCACATTATAAAGCAAATCCCAATCAGCCTCGGTATGGTCGGCCAATGGTTTAGAAATGCTTAGACCTGCGCAATTAACAATAATGTCGACTCCGCCGAAAGTGAAAGAAGCGGCCTTCAAGGCAGTATGCGATGACGTTTTAGACGTTACATCTAGTTCGACCGCCATGACGGCATCTTTGCCGTACTTTTTCAAAAATTCCTGATGGGTGGCTTCTAATCGATCAGCATCATTGTCATTCAAGATAATGCAGGCACCTTCTTCGATAAATTTACGTGCAATGGCTTTTCCGATGCCTCCACCACTACCAGTGATCAAGGCAATTTTTCCTGCCAAGGCTTTTGGCTTAGGCATCCGTTGCAATTTGGCTTCTTCGAGTAACCAATACTCAATATTGAAGGCTTCCTGTGCTGGAAGAGCTACGTATTCCGAAACCGCTTCCGCGCCTTTCATTACGTTGATAGCATTCAGGTAAAACTCATTGGCTACCCGTGCCGTTTGCTTATCCTTGGCAAAACTGAACATACCTACGCCCGGATAGAGAATAATCACCGGATTCGGGTCGCGGATGGCCGGGCTGTTTGAATGCTTGCAGCTTTGGTAATAATCCGTGTACATCTGCCGATACGACTCAAAAGCAGGTTCTAGCTTCGCCCGAAGCGCAGTGACATCCGATAAGTCTTCATTGGGTTGTAAATCAAGTACCAGCGGGCGTATTTTTGTCCGTAGGAAGTGATCGGGGCAAGAGGTACCTAGCGGAGCCAACTTGTCCAGATCGTTGGAGTTGATAAATTCCAGTACCCGTGCATCGTCAGAGAAATGACCGACCATGCGGGTGTGTGCTGAACACAAACCGCGCAATACAGGTGCTAGTTCGGAGGCTTGCGAGCGGCGTTTTTCGGCTGGCAAAGACTCCAGGCGTTGTCCGGCAAATATAGGCCCGCGCTTGCTATAGTTTTCTTCTAGGTAAGAAGAGTATTTTTCTATTACTTCCAGGGTGTTCACGTAGCTTTCATAAGCTGTGTCTCCCCAGGTAAACAGCCCGTGACCACCCAGCATAATGCCGCGTAAGTTCGGATTTTCGGTGATGCAGGCATCCAATTTCAGCGCCAGGTCAAAACCGGGACGTTGCCAATCTACCCAGCCAATTTCGCCATCAAAAAGCTCGTGGTTAATCCTTTTTCCATCCTTGCTAGCCGCAATAGCAATGGCTGCATCAGGGTGTAGGTGGTCAATATGCTTGAATGGCAGAAACGCGTGCAGTGGGGTATCGATGGAAGGCGCTTTTGAGTTCAGGTCGTAGATACAATGGTTAAATAATTCCACCATTCCATCTTCAAATTCCAGCCCACGGTACACTTTTTTCAGGTTTAATAACCGTTCCATGTACAAGCCTGCCAAGCCAGTGCGTTTGAGTGTTCCCAAATCGCCTCCTGAGCCTTTTACCCACATAACTTCCGTCGCATTGCCGGTGAGTGGATCTTTTTCTACTGTTTTAACGCTGGTGTTGCCGCCGCCATAATTGGTTAACCGTAGATCGGCTCCTAATAGGTTAGAGCGATATATCAATAAAGCTACTTCATCTTGCCCAATAGAGGCTGCGGTTGCTTCATCCCAGAGGTAGCTTACAAATTGAAAAGTTGATTTAACGTGTTGCATAGAGTCGTAAAAGATTAATTAAGCGGTGCAAGGTCTTCATTAATCTTATGCTTGCTATCCTGTACTATCCTGCCGTATGGCTTTGTAGTCATACCAGGCCAGGCATTTTTTGTGTAGTCACGTAATTAAACAGAAATACCCAGTCTGCGAGCAAACTGGGTATTTCTGACAAAAAAAGTGTTCTTTATGTTGCTGACTATTAGTTATTTGAATCGTATAGCTGGTGTGTTTATAACCTCCTAACTCTTTACATGCTTAGACTTTGCTTAGTGAATAGAAAAAGCCTGTGTTTCAGCTTCAGGGCAGCCTTTTACCTTAATCAGATACAAACCAGCCGGTAGTTTTTTGGGTAGCTTAATGTCTATGGCAGTATCGCTGGCGGTCAGTTCTTGTTGCATCAATACTTTTCCGGCAGTATTAACCAGACATACAGACATCGTTACTGCTGATTCAGATTTGCTTTTTATTGAGGTATGGCTGGTCGGGTTGTTAACTTCCGAAGCCTGATCGTTACAAGCGAACACTGGATTATCATCTGCGCTTTCTCTTACAGTACTTACATTCATTGATTTAGTTTCGCTGTTTTTCAAAGAAGGTTTTGCTGGTGACTGAGCAAAAGCGAAACTTGAAATAAAAACTAAAAGAATAAGTGATAAAGTAGTTTTCATAAGTGTAAGAGTTTTATCAGCGAAAAGGATGAAAAACATTTCTATGTAAGATTTGCCCTTTTTTGTTATTAATATCGAAATACTGTCCAATGGTAACCGCAGTTGTTCATAAGTTTTATAATATTTTTTGTGGCACTGTAAGGCGGTACAGTTGTTTCTAGCCTATTAGTCCAATTATTATTTTTTAAAAGGTTGTTTCCTTTCTTGTAAAATAATGTAACAAAAGATGGTTATGGTTTTCCAAATATCCACTGAATCTCATTTTTGACAGCTTTATTTGGTGGTGCTTGCCCTGCAGGAGTATCTTGTTATCTTTATAATGGGCATTTTTATTAGTACTCATTAGCGTCAGCAACGAGGATATTTTGCCTGACATTTTGTACTCATCGCTGCGAAAAATGATTGGGTAAGAGGCCTCTAGTTGTTGGTAAATAGGTAAGAATTGGCTATCTATGAACCTAAATCTTACTCAAAAATTTAATAGAATGGAAAATGCATTACCTGCTTACGACAATAATGGAGTCGATAAGAAGACACTATGGCGCGTCATCACTGCATCATCTGTCGGTACGGTCATCGAATGGTACGACTTTTATATCTTTGGTAGCTTGGCTGTTATTATCGGAGCGCAATATTTCCCCAAAGGAGAGAATCCTCTTATTCAGACCATTGAAGCGCTAGCGCTGTTTGCCACCGGCTTTGTGGTTCGGCCTTTTGGGGCACTATTTTTTGGCCGATTGGGTGATCTGATTGGTCGGAAGTACACTTTTTTGGTTACGCTTATGTTGATGGGTGGCTCTACTTTCGCCATCGCTTTCGTTCCTGGCTACGAATCTATCGGTATTGCGGCTCCACTCATTCTATTGGTGCTCCGGTTATTGCAAGGATTAGCCCTTGGGGGCGAATACGGCGGCGCAACTACCTACGTAGCCGAACATGCCCCCGATAAACACCGAGGTTATTATACCAGCTTTATTCAGCTTACAGCCACAGTAGGTTTATTTCTCTCCATTTTAGTTATTCTGGCCTGTCGTCTTAATATGGACAGCGAATCGTTTAATAGCTGGGGCTGGCGGGTGCCGTTTGGTTTGTCGGGTATCCTCGTCATATTTTCCTACTTTATCCGGAAGAATATGCACGAATCCCCCTTGTTTGCCAAGCTAAAAGCTGAAGGAAATATCTCAAAAAATCCATTAAAAGAGAGTTTTACAAACAAGGAAAACCTGAAAATGGTATTGCTGGCGCTATTTGGCATCACAGCAGGGCAGGGATGCGTTTGGTATACGGGCCAGTTTTACGCGCAGGGGTTTATTGGCAATATTCTGAATGTGGAATTTGTAACCACTAATATCATTGTAGCAGTGGCGGTACTATTAGCTACGCCTTTCTATATTGTATTCGGTGGCTTGTCCGATAAAGTTGGCCGGAAAAAAATTATGATGTTAGGGCTGTTATTGGCAGTGATTAACTACTATCCTATTTACCGAAAAATGGATTCTGTGGTAGATTATAGCCATAAAGAGATCGCTTCTTCTAGCAGTAAAACTTCCTTGACGACTTCTCCAGACGGAAAAAGTCAGATTCAATCAGTAAAAGACGAAAAAATATTTACCGATGGGTCGAAGGTAACGGTGACGACCGCCACGGCGATAAATAACTCAACTGTGACAAAGGCACAAAAGCCAGAGGTGAAAACTGTCGTGGAGATTACCTCCCAAGCCAAGTACTGGCTCATTTTCCTGGTATTTATACAAGTAATCTTCGTTACAATGGTGTACGGACCAGTGGCAGCCTTTCTGGTTGAATTGTTTCCTACCAAGATTCGCTATACCTCTATGTCATTACCCTACCATATTGGCAACGGCATTTTTGGTGGCCTCACACCATTGATTGCTACCTCGGTGGTGGTAGCTACAGGCGACAAGTTTGCTGGCTTGTATTATCCATTGGCAGTTGCGTTGATTACGCTAATCATTGGTACTCTCTTCATTAAAGACAAACGCAATGTCAAAATTATGGAAGACGAAGAGAATGAACCTGAATTGGCCGTGAATGAAAGTCGCCGAATGTAAAGAAACCAGGCATTGGAATTATGGAAAAGTCTCTTTGTGAGTAATACTTCAAAGAGACTTTTTCTTTAATACTATGTCATAGAAAATAATTGCCATACACGGTGGTTTCTGGGATGATTTCTTCCTGAAACAGGGATGAAAGTGGCGTTAGTTAGTACAAAGTACCTGATTAGGTTGTATTGACTAACGCTTTTGTTGCCACTTCAAAATGAAACTTTTAACTTTAGTGCTACTAAACACTCCCATACTATTCATGACCAATACAATCAATAACCTGGAGGAATACCAACGCGAATACCAGCATAGTGTAGAAAATCCGGAAGCATTCTGGGCTGAAAAGGCATCAGCTTTACATTGGCGTAAACCTTGGGACAAGGTACTGGAATGGAATTTTACTGAACCCCGTATCAAGTGGTTCGCTGGCGGGAAATTAAATATTACTGAAAGTTGCCTTGACCGACATTTGGCTGAAAGGGGAAATGAAACCGCCATTATATGGGAACCCAATGATCCAGAGGAACATTTTCGGAAATTTACCTATAAAGAACTCCATTTTAAAGTATGCCAGTTTGCCCATGTACTAAAAAACAACGGTGCTAAGAAAGGCGACCGCATCTGTATTTATATGCCTATGGTGCCAGAACTGGCCATTGCCGTGTTAGCATGCGCCCGCATTGGAGCTATTCATTCAGTTGTGTTTGGTGGTTTCTCAGCCCAAGCTATTGCCGACCGTATTCAGGATGCGCAATGTTCCATTGTTATTACGGCAGATGGCGGTTTTCGCGGAGCTAAGGATGTTCCGCTCAAATCCGTTATCGACGATGCGTTGGTGCAGTGTCCTTCCGTGAAGAAGACCATCGTTCTGACACGGAGTCGTACGCCCATAGCCATGATAAAGGGCCGTGATGTCTGGTGGGAAGACGAAGTAAAGAAGGTGGAGACCATGGGCAATCCTGCCTGTCCTGCCGAAGAGATGGATGCCGAAGACGTATTATTTATTCTATATACTTCTGGTTCTACGGGTAAGCCCAAAGGCGTAGTACATACTTGTGGTGGTTATATGGTTTATGCCCATTACACCTTCACCAACGTTTTCCGCTACCAGCCTGGCGAAGTGCATTTCTGTACTGCCGACATTGGCTGGATTACTGGCCATTCGTACATTGTATACGGGCCGTTATCTGCCGGCGCTACCACCCTTATTTTTGAGGGCGTTCCCACCTGGCCCGATGCGGGACGGTTTTGGGATGTAGTAGATAAGTATAAAGTAGCTATTCTCTACACGGCTCCCACGGCTATTCGTTCGTTGATGGGCTTTGGTCTGGATTATGTAAAATCAAAAGATTTAAGCTCACTGAAAAAATTAGGCTCGGTAGGAGAGCCAATCAACGAGGAAGCCTGGCATTGGTTTGATGAAAACATTGGTAAAAGCCGCTGTCCCATTGTCGATACCTGGTGGCAAACCGAAACTGGCGGCATTATGATTTCTCCTATCGCAGGTGTTACGCCAACCAAGCCAAGCTATGCCACTTTGCCTTTGCCCGGTATTCAACCCATATTAGTAGATGAAAGCGGCAAAGAAATCTTGGGGAATGGCGTAAATGGTAATCTCTGCATCAAATTTCCCTGGCCTGGTATGTTGCGTACCACGTATGGTGACCACGACCGTTGCCGCCAAACCTACTTTGCTACCTACCCCAATCTGTACTTCACTGGCGATGGTTGTATGCGTGACGAAAATGGTTACTACCGCATTACTGGGCGAGTAGATGATGTACTAAATGTGTCCGGACACCGCATTGGAACGGCTGAGGTTGAAAATGCCATCAATATGTACACAGATGTAATTGAGTCAGCCGTGGTAGGCTATCCGCATGATATAAAAGGACAGGGAATTTATGCCTACGTAGTTTGTACCAAGCATCTAGGCGATGAAGAGCTTACCCGCCGAGACATTATGGCTACAGTAAGCCGCATAATCGGCGCCATTGCCAGGCCAGACAAAATTCAGTTCGTGTCGGGCTTGCCTAAAACCCGTTCGGGTAAAATTATGCGGCGCATCCTGCGGAAAATTGCCGAGGGAGATACCGCTAATCTAGGCGACACTTCTACTTTGCTTGATCCTGCGGTGGTAGAAGAGATCAAAACTGGCGCACTAGTAATGATTAAAGCCTAACTCGGTGTGTCGATGCATAGGTAGGCTAATGTGTTAAACGTTTTAATATAAAAGGAGAAACCCGCCTGTATTCACAATACAGACGGGTTTCTCCTTTTAGACTATCATATAACTTAAACCAAAATCACGACCTTGAAGAGAAGATCAGCCTTGACTTGAACGCTTTGTATCACCACTTCATCCGTTACTACTTCTACCCGTAACCTAAATTTCTCTTTTTTGAGGTACTCTTTAAGGTCAACGCCAGTAGCATTTAATTCCATTGAGCTACCAACACTATTTTCAATGTCGAAGCGGTTGGCTACTTCTACTTCTGCTAAGCCTTCTGCTTGCAGAAAAAACCGGATAGATTTGATAAATTGGAAGGTTTGCCCCGATGGATTTTCGACCGTGAGCGTTACTTTATCTAAATTGGCTTTACTTACCAACCAGGCTTTGCCAGTATTAGGATTATCGTTATCGGGTGTTACAAAAGATATGGTTCCGGGAACGGCACCAGGAATGGTAAATTTAGTACTGGCAGCAGGATTTACAGTAGCCAGATTTTCTATTTTCTTACACCCTGAGAATAGGAACATAGGGGCAAAAAGTAATAGCACCAGGACATTGCTCAATGATTTTTTGGAAGGCAGGATAGGGAGTATCATAATATATTTTTGAAATAAATTTAATAGACCTCTCCTTCAAAAACGAATGAAGTTATGGTTTAACCTTACGAGGCAAATAGATAAAAGGTTTTTTAAAAGAAGGCTATCCAAGTCTGTCAGAAAATGGCCACATAGGTTTAAGTTAAATAATTCGAATTAACTTAGCGGCTGTTTTTTCTTATCAGCCACTCCTATTTTCATCACTATGTCAAGAATTCTGACCGGCATTCAAAGCTCCGGGAAGCCGCACTTGGGCAACATCCTGGGAGCCATTAAACCAGCCATTGCGCTGTCCAATCAGCCTGGCAATGAGTCTTTTTTCTTCATCGCCGACCTGCATTCGCTCACTACTATTAAGAACGCAGAAGAAAGGCAGTTTAATATACAAGCCGTGGCCGCCGCGTGGTTAGCCTTCGGTTTCGACACAGATAAGAACTTGCTTTATCGGCAGTCTCAAATACCAGAAGTATGCGAGTTGGCTTGGTATTTAAGTTGCTTTACGCCCTATCCCATGTTAGCGAATGCGCACTCATTCAAGGATAAGTCTGACCGACTCTCTGATGTGAATGCAGGTTTGTTTACTTATCCCGTATTGATGGCTGCTGATATTCTGTTGTACGAAGCCGCACTTGTACCCGTCGGCAAGGATCAAAGACAGCACGTGGAAATGGCGCGCGACATTGCCAGCACATTCAATAATGCTTATGGCGACGTATTTGTCGTGCCCGAAGCGAAAATTGATGAACAGGTAATGACCATTCCTGGCATTGATGGGCAGAAAATGAGTAAGTCGTACAACAATTTTATTGATATCTTTTTGCCCGAAAAAGAATTGCTGAAAGTAATCAAGTCTGTTGTAACCGATAGCACGCCACTGGAAGAGCCCAAAAATCCGGATACTGATAACGTATACAAGCTATACGCATTGCTGGCTTCGGAAGAAGAAAAAGCCCGCATGCGGCAGAATTATGAAGGAGGCAACTACGGTTATGGGCACGCTAAAAAGGCGCTTTTTGATCTGATTATGCAATCATTTACAAAAGAACGGGAGGTCTACAACCACTATATCAATCATCCGGCAGAATTGGAAGCCAAATTGCAGGAAGGAGAGGCACGCGTCCGTGTCATTGCCCGCCGAGTACTAAATAAGGTAAGAGAAAAATTGGGCTATTAGTCGTTAATGAGTTATTGCTAATTGAAATGCTGGAGACAATCAAACAAGTAGATGCGGACCTGTTTCTATGGCTTAATGGATGGCATACTCCATTCTGGGATCAGCTTATGTACTGGATTACCTATAAGCTGACTTGGTTTCCATTTTATGCCTTGATTATTTTCCTGCTGGCTCGAAAATATCGTTGGCGAGCGATAGGGATGGTTGTGGCCATTGTACTGGTTATCGTGTTGGCCGACCAAACGGCTTCCACGTTATTTAAACCTTATTTCCAGCGTTTGCGACCCTGTCACGAACCGGCTCTTCAGGCTTGGATACATATCGTTGGCGGTTGCGGCGGCCAGTATGGTTTTGTATCTTCCCATTCAGCCAATGCTTTCGGATTGGCCATGGCCTTGTGGCTTATGTTTAGAAAAGCGTTGCCATCAGTAGTATACTTGTTTATCTGGGCTTTGGTGGTTTCCTACAGTCGTATTTACGTGGGAGCGCATTATCCACTAGACTTACTTGTGGGAGCATTGATTGGCTGCATTTACGCCTTGATAGTGGTTTGGCTATATGATTTACTGGCAAAAAAATACTTTTCCATAAATCGGTTTACTCATGTCTGAGGTTTTTAAGCTTTATTACTTATATTGAACTTTAGTCTTTCTTCATTCGTAAATGAGGCGGCTGCAATAGGTTGTTTTTTAGTCGATTAGTTGTATTTAGCTTATGATTTTACTTAAATATTGCCTAGGGATACTATTGGCCATTGTCGTTATTTCATCCCAATGTTTTGCGCAAGCCAATGCAGATGCTGCGCTAGGAACTTGGCATACAGAAAGCCAGAAATCTAAAGTTGAAATTTATAAAAGTGGTGGGAAGTATTTTGGCAAAGTTATTACAGTCAGGAGAACGAATGAGGATGGTACTCCTTTGCTGGATACAAAAAATCCTGATGCGAAGTTGCGCAGCCGTAAAATTGCCGGAACCGTCATTATGAAAGATTTCGACTATGCAGGAGACAATGTTTGGGAAGATGGAAAAATATACGATCCTGACAACGGCAAAACCTATTCGTGCAAAATGACCTTAGTAAATAAGAATCAACTAGAGGTGCGAGGGTATATAGGAATTTCATTGATAGGCCGTACTACTACCTGGAATAGAGTGGAATAATAATAAA
>JAZKGK010000253.1:17588-19905 GCA_040385915.1 Bacteroidota bacterium | reverse complement strand
GGCAACGATTGGCGACGGGGCAACGATTGGCAACGAGGCAAAGATTGGCAACTGGGCAAAGATTGGCAACTGGGCAAAGATTATAAAATGTGTATGCATTATCGGAAGCCGCCACTCAGTCAATTATTTCGGCAATAATAAAATAGCGATTGGGTGTCAAGTATACACAATCGAAGAATGGCTTACTGAAATAGACAATGTGAAAACGGCAGCTAGTCGTGAGGGATATACCCCATCAGAAAGGGCAGAATACAGGAAGTATGTAGAGCTAATTCGTGACTTGTATGCTGAAAATCCTGGATGGGAGGTCGTGAAGGAAGAAAAATCGACGGTATCTTAAATCAACAACAGCGAATATGAAAGCATACATTAAGTCATACTGCTTCTATTACGATTTATCAGCTCTTTCATTATTAGCTACAGTAGTAGGGGTTATGGGAGTATTAACCATTTGTCTTTCCTGAATATGAAGAGCGGAATTTATGCCATCATTTGCCGGGAGGAATGGGTGATCTATATAGGAAGTGCTGAAAACATCCCTACCCGTTGGACTCAGCACAAAGTGGAATTCCGAAAAGGTGGCCACGTGAGCCAGAAAATGCAAAAGGCTTGGAATAGACAAGGAGAGGAAGGGATAGAGTTTGTGGTACTGGAGTATGTCTGCCTTCACGAAATCCTAAGAGTGGAAATGCTCAATATCCTGGCGGCTCGGAGCATCGAACATCTGACAGTCAGTAATCAAAATAAGAGTTGGTCAAAGCCTATCAAAGTATCAGGTAAGCCAGTCACCAGTAGAGTATATCCAATTGAAGCTTTATTCAAATCTGAACTTCTAACTGCTTAGTCAAATGGAAAATATAGTCTGGACAGAGATCACCACGCCAATGGTATCAGTAGTTGATAAGTCTTTCAGTGTGGATGTGGTAATCCTATATGAAGGAATGCTTTGCATAGGATGCTACGACTTTGAAAATGACGAATGGCTTTTTCACTCTGATACTCTGACCGATCCAACAAATAAGGAATTCGTCTGGATGTATGCACCTGATGCGCTATATCAAGCCGATAAGCTTTTGTTCTCCTAACCTTCTAATCTCTACTTCCAATGACTGAACTAATAAAAATATCAGAACACGAAGGGCAAAAGGTAGTGTCTGCCCGCGAGCTTCATTCTTTCCTAGAAGTTACTTCCAGATTTAACGATTGGATTACAAACCGTTTGGCTGAATATGGTTTTGAAGAAGGTTTAGAGGTTACTAAAATTTTAGTAACCATCAGCGGACAGAAAGCCTTCGATTATGCCCTGACATTGGACGCTGCAAAAGAGCTTTCAATGGTTGAGCGTAACGAAAAAGGAAAGGCAGCGCGTCGTTATTTTATCGAGTGTGAAAAAATCGCTCAGTCAGTTCCCGCCATTGCGGTTCCGCAATCCTTGCCCGAAGCCCTAAGAGCTTACGCCCTTGAAGTAGAAACCAGAATGGCAGTAGAGGCAAAGCTTTTGGAAGCCCAACCAAAGGTAGACTTTTTCGATACTGTCACCCAATCACAGGACGAATGGGATATGGCTAAGGTAGCAAAAGTGATAAACGTAGGCATTGGCAGAAACACAATGTTCAAAATCCTTCGCCAAAAGCAAGTCCTCAACAGCGTGAACAACCCATACCAGCGATATGTAAGTGCTGGCTACTTCCGAATGGCTACTACTACATGGAACGATCCGCTTACTGGAGTTCCCCACGTGAACGCTAAAACTGTCGTGACTCAGAAAGGCGTTGATTTCATCCGTCGTACTCTAACCGCCTAAGTATATGTGCAACTGCATAGAAGAAGAACAGGAAAATGTACACGTATTTCCTGAAATGAAGGATAGCGATGATTTTATGAGTCTTGATCTAGTCGGCTTAGGCTTCGACTTTATCAAGGAAAAGAAATTCACTTGCTCTGTAGCAGAGTTGCGATTCATACGGAGTAATAAAGTGATTATGAGCAATGTTTCCATTCCTCACTCTTTCTGCCCCTTCTGTGGGGTGAAATACTAACCCCTATGAGAAAGCTAAAAGCCATCTGGCACATCCTCTTTTGCGATGCCTTCACCTTAATAGCTGAGCATCCAGATTACTACCATTATGCCCATTATAAAATGTCAGTAATGCATTGTCTAAGAGTAGTCAAGCAAAAGAAGAAGGTCGATAAAAAGGCAATGATTCAGGAAATGGCAGAAAAGCAGATTGAAAATCAAATAAAGGAAATTCTCAAATAAGCCACACTATAACTATCCCTATCCAGATGAAACCGACCTCCTTCAAGCAGACAAACA
>JAZKGK010000253.1:0-17566 GCA_040385915.1 Bacteroidota bacterium | reverse complement strand
GTAACTATCTACAACCTCACGCATTAGCTGTTGAAAACCCTTTTGAACCCACTACATAATTATGAATACAGGAATTGACAATCTAGCCCCGAATCTTGAAGTAAGACGCGTTTTGTGCCTTGATTTTGACGGAACGATCAGAAGAAGCAAAAGCGGCTCGCAGTTCATCCAAAACGCTGACGACATTGAGCTGATGCCTGGCATTGAAAAGCTTATCAATCGCTACAAATCGACTGGCTATTTGATTTTCGGAATCTCCAACCAAGGAGGCGTAGCCCACGGAATTAAGTTTCCGGCAGAGATCGAAGCAGAAATGGACAAAACGCTATCGCTATTCAGTAAACACCCATTTGACGCGATTAAGTGGTGTTTGCATATGAATTCGGGTAAGGTGTTCCCCTATAACTATCGCTCGCTATTCCGCAAACCAGACATAGGGATGCTGGCAGAATTTGAAGAAGAATCCTTTAGAGCGGGGTTTGTGCTGGATTGGGATAATAGTCTTTTCGTGGGTGACCGTCCCGAAGATGCCCAATGCGCTCAAAACGCTGGGATTCCATTCAAGCATATCGATGACTTCTTGACCGAGCCAATTGTAATAGAAATCTAATCCTTTTCACCTCCCAACTCCCAAAATCCACTCCCTATGAACCCACATTTCAAACACGCCCTCAAGCAGTCTATTCCTGTTTTGATCTTCATTACAGCTTTCATACTGCTAGCCATAAGCTTTTCCTCTTGCTCTAACTATCTGTCATTCACTGATAAAGCTGGTACTGACTGGCACGTACAGGGGAATAGGATAGAGTCTGTAGATAGTACTGGAAAGTATGTAAGCAGGAAGATTAATAAGGCTTACAGGAGGTTCAACCATCTGGGAGCGAAAGACCAACTGATAGTAAATAAGTAAGCCTCGACTGCTTGAACAATCGAGGCCATAAGTCAAAATGTAGAACCACACTAACAAAAAGACAATGCAAAATACTCAAGTTATGTCAGAACCCCAAGCCCCTTACGGCTTCCTACTTCTAATAGAATCAGAGGAGCAAAGAATTGAGCGCGAAAGAAAACAGGCTGATGACTTTTATGCTGATGCGGTGGCCTACTGCAATGGAATGGATTTATCGCCTAAGAAAGTACTCCCTCGCTATTTCGGAGTAGAGAAAGTAAAAGCTTATCTGATAGAGGAAGCTAAACGGGCGCGGGTTGAATGGAACAATTCAAAAGCGCTTAGGGCATTACCCATCCAAAGGAAATGGAAGGCTAAGGAGCGGTATATCTTGGTTTTGGGGATGATTTCAACCTTTAAAGCTGCCTGTAAGTAATGGACGGACTAACTACATATAATCAGAATCAGAACGAGGTAAGCCATTCTACAGAAATGGACTCCTATAATATATCTAAACCTTCCTCCCTGGTAGCCTTAGCCAGTACAATGCAAAAATTCATTGATGAGCAGAAGCTTTTTTCAATGATTCAGGGTAAGAAGTTTCCAAACATCGAAGCTTGGCAATTTGTAGGTCTTTCGCTTGGAATTATCCCAATAGTTCGTGAAAATCTCAACCTGTCAACGGCGGACGAAATCAAATATCAGGCAACAGTAGACTTGAAGAACGTGAATACGGGCGCTATTGTCGGCTGTGGTATTGCTGTTTGCTCGAAAAAGGAACGGACAAAGAAAGACTACGACGAATACGCCATCGCTTCTATGGCTCAAACAAGGGCTGTAGGGAAGGCTTACCGCTTAATGCTGTCTTTCCTTATGAAGTCGGCAGGGTTTGAAGCTACACCAGCGGAAGAGCTTGAAAACGAGCAAGTGGAATCCCTCAAAGCACAGGTATTGGCCTTAGTCATTGAAAAAGCGGAAGGCTGTCAAACCAGGGAGGCACTAACCGCCATTTGGAAGGCTTACCCACAATTCCAGAAAAGCGCTGCCTTCATTAAAGCAGTCAAAACGACTGGTGAAAAGCTTCCTGTAGTCACCACCACCACCGAAACCGCCTCCTAATATGCCAAAGCCACCCAGACACCCCTATCTACGAAAGAACAGCACTCTCTTTCCTAAGCAAAAGAAAGTAGCAGTAGTGGAGACGGTATATGCACAACCTTCAAACGATAAGAGCAAATGAGCAGAGAGACAAAATTCAGGGTGTGGGTGAGCGGAAACGGTCACGTTACCATCAATCAAATGAGATACGAACGTCCTGTCGCGCTTTTTGAGTGGATGGATGATATGCCTTATGGGATGCGCTTAATGCAGTTCACTGGCTTGCAAGACAAAACCGGAAAGGATGTCTATGAAGGCGATATAGTACAAGTGAAGATCAACCAGTGTACGCCAGATGCAGATTTCAAGGAAGTATACACGCTATTGGAAGAAAAAGGGCAAGTGCTAATGAAAGAAGGGGCTTGGCAGGTTGAAAATGACGATAAGGAATACGGAGGCGGCTATCTGTTCGCCTACGACGAAGTGGAGGTAATCGGCAATATTCATCAGCATCCTGAACTGTTATCGCCGTGACTAGCGGAATGGGAGATGAAGGCTACTCTAAGAGGGTAGCAGTTACCAAGCTTCTTCTGAACGCTAATCACACATCGATTACAGAGGAAGAGTATGAAGCCCTTGAAGCAGGAATACCAGGCTGGACAGTAGCCGAATTGAAAAGGGAACGGGCGAAAGTGCTTAGGAATATTGAAGAGAGAACCAAGCCACAGCGAGTGCAGAAATTATCTACCACTACTAATCAGAAAGCAGCATGACAACTACAGATATACAGCCGAAAGAAAGAGGAATGCTTTTTAGCACTCCTATGGTAATTGCCTTACAAAACGATTCTAAAACGCAAACCAGGCGAACGGTTAAGTTTCCAAAGGATTGCTACCAGACAAATGCCAGTCCTGGAATTAGCTCATACGGACTTCCTTGCTTGAGGGCTAATTTAATAAACGATGTTGGGTATGATGAGATTCATTGCCCATACGGAAAAGTCGGGGATATTATCTGGGTTCGGGAAACTTTCGCAATTGTCCTAGAAAATAAATGGGGAATGATTGATGGGGCGCAGGAACAATACACATACAAAGCGGATAAGCCGAGCGCCAGTCAGTTGTTAAACCCTGTAAAATGGAAACCGTCGCTCTTTATGCCCAAAGAAGCCTGCCGCTTGCGCCTTGAAATCACGGATATACGGGTTGAACGATTGAATGACATTTCCGAAGAAGATGCCAAAGCGGAAGGCTATTTAAAAATGTCAGATCACCCACCAATGGCTGGCAAAAAGCAATTTGAATACAACATTCACGGCACTTACAAAAAGGGCTATGAATGTCTTTGGGAGCAAATAAATGGTGCTGATTCCTGGGCAAAGAACGATTTCGTTTGGGTCATCACATTCCGCAAACTCTATCAACAGTTGGCATAAAACAAACTAACCCACCATCAACACTTCATCTATGAATATTCACGACCACCACGCAGAAGCAGTATCCCAGGGAGAAGCAGAGCTTCAAGCATTTAATGAGCAAGTTGAAAAAACAGTCCAAATAAGCCTAGACACTAAAATGGATGAGTTTATGAAACTATCCCCCGAAGACCTAACCGAGCGAAAGCGATTGCTGGATGAGTATATCAGGCAAATCGAACAGAATATAGAGACCCATCCGAGCGAGTTTGCAAACAACCGCTTACGCCGTACTGAGGTGGTTTCAATGACTACCCTATCAGAAGTATTCCAGCACCGCATCAACGAACTACTAAAATGAAAACCTACACACACGCATACCCTGATTACGAAGGCTTCGGCGAAGAGTCACCCCCTGTTATTCCTATAAGCGAAAGACCGAAGGCAGGTAAGCCGCTTGGCCGAAAGGTTAGGATTTACACGCAAGCTACAGGAAGGACGCTTGTAAGGCTGCTGGGGGCTTTAGGGTGTCTGGTAGTAGTGGGGATTGTGGTATTGTTTCAAAATAGTATAGATAAGTAGAGCGATGAGAGTATTCGAGAATTTCGACAATATGGAATTGATGGCTAGGTATCCAGATAAGTACTTTGACTTGGCTATAGTTGACCCGCCGTATGGGATTAATGCGCCTGATATGCAAATGGGTAGTAATCCCAATAGAAGCCGGACGGATGGCTATGGTTCAGGCCCAGGGGTAAGCACCGCCGTAAAGCAAAAAAACAGGCTTCAACGGCTAAACGGTGGAGGAGGCAAACTAAAAGACAGGATATTAAACCGGACTTCAATCAGTTGGGATTATGCTATTCCTTCACCTGAATATTTTGCCGAACTGAAACGAGTATCTAAGAATCAAATCATTTGGGGTGGCAATTACTTTCCTCTGCCTCCTACTCGATGCGTTGTTTGTTGGGATAAAATGCAGCCTTGGGAGAACTTCTCACAGTTTGAATTGGCCTGGACTTCATTTGATAAACCCGCCGCCTTGTTCCGGTATTCAAATACTGGAGGGACGAACAATGAAAAGAAGATTCACCCAACTCAAAAGCCAATCGCTCTTTATAAATGGTTGCTCCAGAGGTTTGCCCAGCCTGGGGATTTGCTTTTAGATACTCACGTGGGTAGCGCTTCCTCGTTGGTTGCCTTTGAAGAAATGGGATTCGATTATGCGGCCTGTGAAATCGACCCTAGCAATTATTCAGATGCAAGCAAAAGACTGCAGTTGCATCGGTCTTCCCCTCGCTTTGACTTCCTCACCCCACAACCACCTTCTATCCAACTGACTATATGAACCCTAACCCCAACGATCAAGGCCGTAGCCAAGCTGACAATATTGCTTCTGCTATGGCCACTAATACCGCTCTCTGGATAGCTATAGGACTACTAATAGTGTACTGTATTACCTGTACCCATCAGCCAGTAAGTGAGGTGGGGGTGAAAACTGAAAGGAGTGTAGCAAATGGACGGTAATATAAAAGAAGGCTACTGGTGGGTTCGTTCCCGCCTGGAAGAAGAGCCTTTCATTGTAAAAGTGAAAAATGGCGGTGTACAGGAAATAGGCTGGTTTTAGACCTTACCTATAGAGGGGCTTGAATTCCTGCAAAAGATTCAGCCTTACTCACCACCTGCGAAAGGGAATATACAACTTGTAAATGACACTAAAGCCCAATAAAACTATGTCTTGGATTGGAGTTGATTTAGACGGAACACTAGCCTTTTACGATGGCTGGAAAGGGATTGAACACGTAGGCGACCCGATTCCAGCAATGGAAGCCAGGGTTAGAGAGTGGATCAGGAAAGAAAAGACGGTCAAGATCTTTACTGCCCGTTGCCATGCTCCAGAAGCTATCCCATTTATCTCTGCTTGGTTGATCTATAATGGCTTTGTATACCCAGATGGTAAGCCTTTAGAAGTGACCAATGTAAAGGATTTCGCAATGGTTGAGCTTTGGGATGATCGCGCTGTACAGGTAGAAATGAACACAGGCAAACGAGTAGACGGATTATGACAGATTCACCCAAATACAAAATCCTAAAAGAGTACCCAGGCTTACCAGTTGGTCAGGAGTTGACGCGCCTTAATGCTGGTCCTTACTACGCAGTCTCAGAGGGTATGAAGCTTACTCACGTTCACGCTTCAGTAGTAGAAAATGCACCCGACTACTTCCAGCTTATAGAGGAAGTAAAGTGGACTGATAGCGATTTGGAGCGATTTGCAAAAGAATACGCTGCTGGACTTATCGCAGGAAGAGGAAAGCTTACAGTAGGAGAATGGCTTGCTTTCCACCGCGAACCAGCACCAAAAAAGCCCTACACCCCAGACTGGACAGTACCACCAGGATTGTCTCAGTCTGCCCAATCCCCCACTACCCAACCTTAGACTATTAGAGATTATAACCCCCTATCAAAATGCCATCAGGATACACAGACCCAATAAGCCAAGGAGTTTCATTTGAAGATTTTGCCCTTAAGTGTGCGCGAGCAATGGGAGCGCTAATAATGATGAGAGAGGAGCCAATGGATGCACCTATTCCCGATTCTTTCGAGCCAAGCGATTACCACAAAGTTCAAATGGGAAAGGCTATTAATGAACTAAGTCGGCTAAAGTGTTTGTCCGAAGAAGAGATTGAAGCAGCAGCAAAAGCGGCCTACCTCACCAGATACGAAGAAAATTCGGAATGGAAGGCTAAGCGGGAAGAGCTGAATGTAAAATATCTTGATATGCTGGCAAAGGTTTCAGCCTGGAAAGCACCAACGCCTGACCACGAAGGATTTAAGGAGTTTATGAGTAGCCAGATTGAGCAGTCAATTAAGTTCGATTGTGGAGACTACGAAACGGAAATTGAGCGATTGACTGGGGTAGAATGGATTGAGTTTGAGGTAAAAAAGGCAAACGGAAATATTGAATATCATCGGGACAGGTACGAAAAAGATGTAAAAGCAGCCGCCGCCCGTACCGAATGGATACAGCAACTGAAGCAAAGCCTCGGTCCCCCCCCTCTAACTAAGGGAGTGGAACACTAGGAGGGTTTGAAGAACTGCTGAACGCTAGGCTTTTCTAACTCCTTATTGTAATCAGACTCAACCACTTTAGCCAAGACGTATCCTAATGAGCGGTCTGATTTATCTGCAACAGTTTGATAGTGAGCTATAATGGCTTCGTCAAGCCTCATAGACACGGTTTTCTTTGATTTTGATTCCATAATTATTACGCTTTACGCAAATGTAATAAAATAGTTTAGACAATAATAGCCATCGTATTTGTAATAAACGTAATAACTTATTACATTACATACACAAACAGGGCAAAAGGTAAACAAATGAAGATCGACCGCAACAAGTTTAAAACACTGGATATGATCGGCAAAGGCCAGGTAAATAAGTCTCTTTTTATCAATCCGCTCATTCTTACTGACAAAAAAGTAGATCCTGACTACTTTAAAATTGCTATCCAGCTAAAAGACATCCTTGGTGTTAAGAGCAAGAAAGTGATGTACTTCTCAAAGGATGCCTCAAAAGTTGCTGTCAGGTGTTTAGTAGACAACTTTTGGCGAGTGGATCAGGTGAAGGGATCGATTGGAATGATGATTATCAGTGGGGTAGAGGTGTTTTATTTGTATGCGCCGCCATTTGAAGAGGAAAGGAGTTTTGATATGGTGATTATCCCATTCTGTTCAGGGTGCCTAACAGGGTATGGGTCTTCCAAGCTTGTTATCAACGAAAAGTCTTTTCGAAGCGCTAGTGACCAGGACAAGGTAGCATTTAATCTATTCCAGGATTTTAGCAAAGACTCTTGGTGTGTTCTTCGGGACGATCAGCCTGAAATATCGACACTTCAATTCTTAATGGTCGCCGTTTTATCAAACCTCTTTTTCCTCCAATTCGCTGAGGTAAAAAACAAAGTCTTGGACAAGAAAAACCGCAAATGGAAGGAAATGAATTGCTTCTACCAGAATGAAACAGACATCCCCATTGAGGTGATCGATTCAGGCTATTACACAACTGTTATTCAGCCTAAGCCCTTCACTGTTCAGAAGTTCTACCGAAAGCAGCCAATAGGCAAAAGAGGCGAAGGGAAGTTCAAGCTAATCGAAATCAAGGAGTTCAAAAAGCAGGGATATACCCGAAAGGCTAAGAAGTTAAAACTTGAAGAAGTACAATAATCCCAATCCACCACCATAAGTAAACACTCAATCCAAATGGCAGAACCAACCAGATTAGACGCATTCAGCAAGATTCTACTTGCAACGCAGACCATCAATTACTTGGCAAACAATGTCAATGCAGTAATCCAGGACATTAAAACGATTGCCTTTCGTGATCAAATCCACGCAGTTCAACTAGAAAACTCATTCACGGCCAAAGAAATGTATTTGTCTGGTATAGTGGATGACCTTGTAGAAATAATGAACGACTTAGGCGACTTCTGCAATGGTGGTGATATGGTAATGCCAGTCGATGAAAAAGCCACCGAAAACGCCTTTCGCATCCTGAACGAAGATGATTCAGCAGAGCAGGATGGGTATCGGCCTAATTCTGACGAAGAAGACACCAAAATGCCCTAACGACTTTCGCGGAATACCCCCGCTTAACGCATCCACCAGCGATAATGGAGTGACAGCAGCCGAAGGAGCTTTACGGAATATTAGCGGCAAAACTTGAGAGTGTGGCGAAAGGGGGTAAACGCATTGATTGTAACGTAAAAGTGGCAGGAAACCAGTGTCTTACAAGACAGGTTGTTACAACAGGGTAGGTCGAGCGCATAGGCTACAAATGGAGGTTCGAATCCTCCCACTCTCACCAAATTATTAACGACCTATTACTATGAATTTTCCAGAAAAGCACCGGATAAAGTCAGGTTACCCAATGTTCGAGATAAGAACGCCTTTCCATAAAAAACCACTTACCATCATTGCAACCGATGGCTTGGGCTGGGATCATGTATCAGTAAGCTTACCCACTCGCTGCCCAAATTGGGAAGAAATGTGTATGGTGAAAGCCCTCTTTTGGAGTGATGAGGAAGCAGTAATGCAGCTTCACCCACCCAAGAGCGACCACGTGAATAACCACCCCTATTGTCTGCACTTGTGGAAGCCTCAAAGTGACGCAATTCCATTACCCAACTCGCTACTGGTTGGCTTAAAAGGCTTAGAAATAAAGCTATGAAAGCCTACTGTAAAGAATGTAACGACTATACCATTGTGTTTGTCTTTACGCCTGACAAAGCCCACGTAGG
Source organism: Bacteroidota bacterium (assembly GCA_040385915.1). Taxonomy (GTDB): domain Bacteria; phylum Bacteroidota; class Bacteroidia; order Cytophagales; family ES-bin-26; genus ES-bin-26. The sequence continues at coordinate 8,872 of JAZKGK010000253.1, read as the reverse complement.
GCAGCACGAATGTACCCAATGTGGAGCAATTAAAGGATGGTTACCCTATCCAGAACCAGACAAGCCAGAAAGTGAAAAGATAGGTGCCTAAATCGACAAGCTAAAAGATTAATTGAATGAAGTACGAATATGCTGAATTAGCCAATATGTTCTGGGACAAACACAACGCCGTGATATTCAAAGCCTCCGAGATTGCACTCTATTTCTTCCTGATGAATAGCTGCAACAAAGGACGCTGGATAAACCCGTTCCAAGTTTCTGCCCTACAAATGCGCTTTCTAGGCTTAAGCGAGGACACAATTATTTCCGCAAAACGAACCCTGAAAAACAATGGACTGATAGACTTTGACACAAAAAAGGGTAGCAAGTATACCACATTCGAGCTAATAAACCTACCGAAAAAATCGGCAGGTTTAGCCAAGAATGAAGCAAACCTGCCTAACAACCTACCGGCAAACCTACCTAGTGACCTGCCTAACGACCTGCCTAAAATTCAGGCAGGTTTGGAAATCACACCTATTATACATGAAAACATAAAACAACTACAAAAAAAGGTGTGCGATTACTTCGGATTTTCAGAAGGGAACAATTTTCAACAATGGAAGGCAGCCTACTCGATGATTGAGTGTTTAGCCAAGAATCAGAAGCTTGATTTTTTTGAAGAAAGGTTTATGACTTACCAAGCCTACAAGCTGATGGCAAATGAAAAGAAACATGGCTTTGTCGCTTTTGTCGGAACGGCAGAAAAGTACTACCTGGACGGTGGATGGAATGCAGAAAATTGGGGATTGAAACTATCAGAAATTAAACCTAAGGCAAATGAAAAATCTTCCACTCAACAACCTACAACCTACGTGGCACCAAAAGAATACGTCCCCAGAAAGAATCGGGCTGGGGTATCTACCCCCACAGGCGATTGATTGCGAGGAGGACGCTTTAGGAGAAATGATGGTTTACCAAAGTTCTTTGGCTGAGGTTGTGGATGTGTTGAAGCCTGAAATGTTCTACAAAGAGGCGCATTCATTGATTTATGAGGCTATCGTTTCGCTTTACGCAAGCTCAAGCCCTATAGACCTTCGCACAGTTGTAGTTGAACTTAAAAAGACCAACAACCTAGAACATATTGGAGGCGCTTATTACCTGAGTTCGCTTACAAACAAGGTGGTTTCATGCGGGAAAGTAATTTTCAATGCCAGCATAATCATTCAAAAAGCACTGGCCAGGAACTTCATTCAGTTTGCGGCTGAGGGAATGAATAACGCCTACCAAGACACGACCGATATTTTTCAATTGCTGGATTCTTCGCAGTTGGCTTTGGATAAGCTTCAATCGAAAATAATCAAGAAGTCGGTTTCTTCTGGGTTCGTTGCCACAAAAAAAGCATTGGAAGAAGCTGAAAAGGCCATGAACAATTCTAAAAGCTTTTCAGGGGTTAATACGGGTAGTTCTGCACTCAATGACATTTTCGGTGGCTGGCAAAACTCTGATTTAATCATTGTGGCAGCCAGGCCAGGAATGGGAAAATCAGCAATGGCTCTGGCTTTTGCAAGAGCATCATTAATTACAGGAGTCCCAGTGGGGGTTTTTCTAATGGAAATGTCTGAAACGCAAGGAATGAACAGGCTTTTCTCAATGGAGGCTTACCACTCATACGGGGCAATGATCCCTTATTCCGAGGTAAAAAACGGGCTTACCAAAGAACAATTCAAGGTTTGGAATCAGGCGGCCGCTATTTACGAAACCGATTCTTTGCAGGTAGACGATACCCCCGCTTTGACAATGCAAGCATTGCGTAGTCGGGCAATTACGATGGTCACCCGATTTAAAGTAGGGCTATTGGTGATTGACTATTTGCAATTGATGGTAGGTGAAAAAGGAGGAACGAGGGAGCAGGAAATTGCCTCTATTGCCAGATTCTTGAAAAACCTTGCCAAAGAGTTGAATGTGCCAATCATTGCATTATCCCAACTAAGTAGGGGGGTTGAAACCAGAGGTGGAGACAAGCGTCCGCAATTATCCGACTTGAGGGAGTCAGGCGAAATTGAACAAGCGGCCGATGTGGTTTCATTCCTTTACCGCCCTTACTACTACGGAATTCAGCAAGATGAAGCCGGCCGAAGTACCGAAAACACTTGTGAGGTTGTGGTAGCAAAGAATCGCAATGGAGAATGTGCAACCGTCATTACTAAGCTTTTAATCTCTGTTTCTGCCCTTTGTGAAAACTATTCTGCACAAATGGAGCAAGTAGAGTCTCCAGCCTTCACGACTAACAGCGTGTTTTTCAGACAACCCAACGAATTTGACAAAGACCCACCATTTTAAATTTAACCTATGCCCTACACCATCTGGCGTACCTCCTACGAAGAGTATATACGTCAAAACATAGAACTAAAAGACAGAGAACTAGCTGAGGGACTTAACTCAAAATTTGGCTTATCACTCACGAAAAGTGCAGTACAGAGATACCGAAGGGTAGTTATGAAAATTTACAAAGACAAGGCAACGCATCAGCTTGTTTAACCCCACACCCCATCTTACCATCCCTATAAATTATGAAAACAGAAAGCGAACGACTGAAAGACTTTATGCTGAACAACTTCGATTTTGACGGATTGAAGAAAGCAGGATTCTACAGAAAGGAGATCAAGCGCAAGGACTACCAAACCCAGGCAGATCGTATTTGTAGCCGACTTGGATTAACCAACATCTACCAATATAACCCGCCTGAGATAATTGACTCAACGATGGGCAATGTCGCCACAGCCATTTTTTCCAGTTCCGTCAACGAGAAAGGCGAATATGTAAAAGGCGATTGCGGATTGATCTCTACCACTCAATCACATTTTGAATGTCCTCACTGCACCTGCATCAACGAAGTCAACCCGAACAAAAACGATAAACAGAAGTGCAAAGGCTGTAAGCGGACGTTGAGCGTGTATGTCGATATGATAGGCAATGCCCACGTTTTTGAATATCAAACCAAGTTCTAACCCATTAACCCCAATAGACAATGAAAACGAAAAGCCAAATAGCTGTAGGAGACAAGTTGCTTTTTAGCAGCGGAAATTATGAAGGATTGACCGGGGAGGTTATTTCTGTGAATTGGGAAAGCAAAGACGAACGTGCGATGTTCGGATATCTGCATCGGGTTCGACTATCCAATGGCGAAATAGGAAACATAGAAAAGTCAGAGCATTGGTCTTACGTCAAATGACCGAACCCGAACCCCGCTTCAGAGACTACCGCCCTACTCCTGAACAGGAAGCAGCTCATCAGCAGATTATCGAAGAAAGAGCCGAGAGGGTAGAACGTATAAGGCAACGGTGGATGGGAATTGACAAGAAGAAGAAACCGAAAAAATAACGACAATGGGAGGACTAGCACGCATTTGCCGCATCTACGGAGGAATTACCGCCAAGGACGCAAACGGAAAAACGGTTACCTGGCTTTGGGATTACGTCAACGAAAAGCCCCGCTTGGAAACCGAAATGACCAAAGAGGAGATTGCCGCCTCTGAAAAAGAGAAATGGAAACGATTTTCAGATTTTAAACCAGAACCACCACAATGACCGCTAAAGAATTTGTACTACAAAGACACCCTACGGCCTTGGCTGAAAGATATAATTCAGGCCGGCTTTACACTACATCCCGTTACTCTATTCGAGAACTAGGTAATTCGATGTGTATGGGTGATGGAAAAACTGAATCCCAAGCTTGGAAGAGAGCCAAGGATATAATTTTCGAACGTGAAAAAACACCCGCCCAATGAACTTATCCGACTTAACCACTACCCTTGAAACCTCCCTAGCTCTACAGAAAGCAGGGGTTAAGATAGAAACCGTGTTTGGACACTACAAGCCCTTTGTCCCAGAATACCCAATTGAAGTTCTTGACCACGACAATCAAAGGGTTATCGGGTTAGATGCTGACTTGGTTGCCCCCGCCTATACTTCGCAGGAGATGGCCGACTGGGTAGAAGCCAGAGTTGACCAAATCGAACAGTCTGGCTTAATAGGATTTCACGGAAGGTATACCTCCTTTGAAATAACTAAGCCTTCTTCTTGGGCTGAACACATCCTGGATCTCATCGAAAAGAAACTGATCACCCTTTCCCCCACTACTGAGCAATGAAACCGAACCAACCACCCCAATTCACCCCACAGGAGCAAAGCGAAATGTCCGCCCTAGCCTCTGCAATGATTGTCAGCAATTACAACGCGGTCTGGTTTCAAAACCAGTTAGAAGATATTCTCAAAGGATTCGACCGAAAAGGACTGAAAGCCAAATCTACCGACTACCAGCGCGGGCAGTTGAAAATATGGTTCGCTCAGGTGTTCAATATCAACAATCGGATAATGGAAAGCCTTCAGCAAACTGCTACCATCGAAAGCGGCGACCAGATCAATATGCTGGCTGAATACGCAGGGCAGGCTTTGATTTGCTTCCTAGCCCTCCCTGACGATCTCAAGGCAAAAGGAATGCAATCTATCATCGACCTCACCGAACAGCACGCCACGAGGCTGCAAGAGGGGAATAAGGAAGCCGCCTGATGAAAACCAGACCAGCAAAACGAACTACCCACAGCAAATACCAAAAGTGGGACGATGCAGAAAGGGAGGTCATAAAACTAAACTTTCAGAAACTGAGCGACACTCAGATAGGGCGAATGTTTGGCGTATCTGGGAAAGCGATTGAACACCAAAGGCGTATTCTAGGACTTATCAAAACCAGCAAGGTAGCGTAATGGCAATATCAGCATCAGAATTTCAAAAGCAGTTCGGCAGAAAGGAGATTGTTGATTTAAAGCCTATAGGATCGACGCAAATGAACGAAACGATAAAAGAGCTTCACAAGCCTACAAAATCGCGTGGCAGTGCCTTAAATCGCAAACCAGCTACCAACAAGGTTAACTCCGAGCTTTCAGGAAGTGGGTTTGAGGAATATGACCACGAATTCGAAGCCATCACCAAGCGCCTTCACCTTCCCGACTTCCTGCATTGCGCCTTCGGAAACCGATTCGTTCAATTGACAGACAAGCAAACTCTTGCAAAGATGCTACTCATCCGACTGCCAGAACCAGGGTTTGATATTCACATTGAAGCATTGAAGGAGGATGGATTTACAGTAACTTACATAAAGAAGAAATCTAAATAAAGTACAATTATGAATCCTGTAGTAACTGAATATAAAGAGGTAGGAAGCTGCACGATTGATGTGCAGTTGACTGTTAAAAAGTGGAATCATTTATGGAGAGTTCTTCAATGGGACGCTACATATAGGCTTGTAAAATACGTAAGAACTGGATGCCCTAATCTTTCACTAAATGTTTCGATCAGTCCAGAGCAGGCAAAGGAGTTAATAGAAAAAGCCAGCCTGAGCCCAGAAAGTGGAGGATTCAGAAGCGCAACAACTTGGAGAAAGCAAACTTAGAAAAATGACATTCCGCCGTAAATGCATCGCCAACGAATCCAGACTTATAACCAAGCCAATGACCGAGAACGAACAAACCCTAGAATTATGCAATATGATCCTAGCACATCTAGCATCCATATTCCGTAAGGATGATGTAACAGAACCTTCTATTAATGCTATAGCAGTCCTAGCATCAGAAATAAAAGAAGAACTGAAGAAGCCAGTAGAGGAATCCGATGGGGAGAGCGACCGCAAGTTTATTGATTGGTGCAATCCTGATGCAAACGGAAACATCGATGTACCTGACGATCTTGTTCCTCTTTTAAACAAGTTGGCTCATCACCTTCGCTGTTATACTATTTCAGGAGAAAGCGAAGCAATGACCCTTTGCCGGATGGTTGCTGTTGCTGAAAAGTATTTTATTGTGCCAAACGCTAGCCGTCAACCTACTGCATTCCTTCTTAATAGAGTGCAAATGCTGAAGGCTGAATTAGATTTAATCTCCGACAGGGAACGAGCCAAAGACCAGGAGATTGAGCGTTTGAAGAAGGACGTTGCTTATGTAAACAGCCTTCATAAAAAAGCGGTTGATGCATCGACAGAATGCAAGAGCAAATTTGTGAATGTTCATCTTGCTCTTACCGAAGCCGCCGCCGAAGTTGAGCGTCTAGAAAAGAGGCATATCTATTATTTTGATTACATCAAGTCCTTACGGAAGTCACGACGGAAAGCTGAGTTAGAAGCTTATGCCGCTACCGAGGAAAACACCACCCTCAAAGCCCAATTAGCCGACGTTACCGAATCCCTAGAAATACACAATACCGCCCGTGCTGACGAAATAAAGCGTATTCAGTCCCTTCGTGAACAAGTGAAGAATCTCAAAGCCGAACTCGCAGCCCTAAAAAGTCAACCACCCACTAACCCCTGACCTATGAGAACCGCTATTTTATTTATCCGAAACATTGTTCTATCACTATCCATTCTCTATGCAGGCGTTTGGTTTATTACCTTCCAGACAAACCCTCTTTTATGGAGTGATTTAGCCCGTATAGAATTTGTCCTTATTGCTGCCTTTTGTCTTTTTTGTTCAGGAGCCGCCGCGTCTATAAGCCAGGAAGGAAGAGAAGAAAAATCACAAGCCGATGACCAAAGAAGGATCTGACCGGAAAGAAAGAATGGAAGAGTATTTTAAATCCCTCAACCAAGACCCAGAGTGCAAGTGCCCTTGTCACGGGAAGGTGCCGATGATGCACTGCTTTCCCTGTTGCCACCCTTGCCCTCATTGCAAGAGAAGAATTGTCGATGAAGTTTATAGTTACCACGTCAAACATTGTAAAATATGAAAGCTATACTCTTTTACCTTGCCGCCTTCCTTTTTCTATCAACTCTTAATTTTGGAGTCCACTGGTTTTACGCCTGGGACTATCCTTCACATTGGACTCCTGATTGCAAGCAGGACTTTGGAATATTTGAGATTTTCGCCTTGTCCTTCCCTCTTCCCTTCACAACGGTTTTTGATCCAAAAAAATAACCTTAACCAAGTTAAAAGTCGAAAACCGATAACCACCCCAACCACCAACAAGTAATTAACTACCTATGACCTTACTCCAACAGCTTGACTATAGAAAGAAGCAAAAGTCCATCCTTGAGCAACAAGGCAAAACCAAATCCTGGGCTTACGAATTCGTGTGTAATAACATACTGTGTTTAATAAAGCAGATCCTTTTAGTTAAATAACTACCTACTATGAAAAAGCAAGAAATCGATTTCGAGAAAATGGCCGTTTCCGCTTTCAGCTCTGCTTTTATGATGACTGAAGACAAAATGACCAGGGAAGCCCGCGTACTGATCAACGTGGGCATTCCAACAGTCCTCTATGACCGCGCCTTCTCCATCTCAGAAGGCAACCGACAGGATACTACCGCCGTCCTCATTCGCTACGTATTCCGAGCAATAGAAGTGAATCCAGATATGAACTGGTTTACCGATATGCGCAAAATGAGGAACAAGCTTATCCAGGTGAACTGGGTGGAGTTTATCCGATTGTACGACATCTACCGGCACAAGAATAAGCAGTTATGCCCCTGTCAAGACCTGCCTTTGTTCCCCTGTGAAGAGCGGAGTTTTGCTTAACGGGGTATGGGTTGTATTTTTATAGTAGATAGCCCACTATGGAAATACAAAGTATGCCAATTGGCGCGGTAGTTCTCAATGATTCTAATCCGCGTTTTATAAAAGATGAAGCCTTTAGTATGCTTGTGAAGTCCCTTAAAGACTGCCCCAGCTTATTTCAGGCTAGGCCGTTGCTTTGTTCAGATCGAACAGGTGAATATGTGATCTTAGGCGGGAATATGCGGTATCGTGCCGCTGTGGAGTTGGGGTATGAAATAGTGCCAGTAATTGTATTTTCTGACCTTTCCGAAGAAGGAGAACGGGAAATAATTATCAAAGATAATGGCAGTTTCGGAAGCTGGGATATGGACGAATTGGCCAATAGCTGGAGTAACTTGCCCTTGAATGAATGGGGTATTGATTTGCCTAAAAACTGGCTAGAGGTTGAGGAGGAAAGCAAAGATGAAGAACCCGCTTTAGGGCATTCGGTAAGAATGACTATTGAATTTGAAGATTTAGAGGAGTTCACTTTAGCCAAGTATGAAATCCAGACTTTGTTAAAGAAGCGCTATCCTAGTGCTGTACTTAAAGACGACAAATGAAATACTCGCCGGAAATAGTTAACCGGATAGTTGAACTATTGGCATCTGGTGACTACACGATAAATGATGTTTGTAAGCAAGTTGGCATCAACCAAGACACTTTTTACGATTGGAAAGCGAATAAATCCGAATTTTCCGAGGCTTTAAAGCAGGCTGAAAAAGATAGACTTCTGTCTTTCAAGCGAATGGCTCGTTCAGGACTTGCAAAGATTATAGATGTGTTTGAATATGAGGAAGTTACTACAGAATACATCGACGGAAAGGATAAAGAAGGCAACAGCAAGCCCAAAATCAAGAGCAGAAAGGTAGTAAAGAAGTTTATAATGCCCAATGCAACGGCAGTAATCTTTGCCCTCACCAATATGGATGCTGACAATTGGAAACACAAGTCTGACCAGGGTGAAGGTGACAGGGAACCACCAAAGCCGATAGTATTTAAACCAATCAAGCCGGATGGAAGAGATAGTCAAATATAATGAGGTGTATGCCGATGTATTTGACGCTGATACTCGGTATAACGTGCTTTATGGAGGCGGTGGTAGCGGCAAAAGCGAGTTTATAGCTCAACGCTTGCTTAATCAATGCCTGACAAATAAAGGCTATCAATACGCCATAATACGAAAGAATGCATCTACGCTTCGTAATTCAGTCTACCAGTTGTGTAAGAACATTGTAGGTCGATGGAATTACAATAGATATTTCAAATTCTACGATGGCAGGTTAGAGATTCAATGTAACGGGAATCG
>JAZKGK010000252.1:0-31815 GCA_040385915.1 Bacteroidota bacterium | reverse complement strand
ACTGCCTGAATCCACTAATAGGGCAGTTTTTACATTCCAACTCTTGATTCGCATTGTTAATTGTTAATTGTTAATTGTTAATTGTTAATTGTTAATTGTTAATTGTTATTTTCTTTCTTTAATTCTTCTTCCAGTTTTTTGGACAAGTTACGGCAAAGGTTCTCAATGTCGTCTGCCATTTTCTGGTCGCCAGTGGCACTTAACAGGGTTTCGGCCATTCCGCTGATGGTTTCGATATAAAACCGCTTCATTTCACCGATCTCCATGTCTTTCGACCACAGATCGATTTTCATGGTGCCTTTGTGGTAATGATCCCATAGGGAAATGGATATAGCCTTGGTTTCATCCAGGCCTTCGTTTGGGTTATCGCTGGCTTCCCAATAGATTTTTTCGGGAACATTTTGCGCATCCAACTCCACAGTAAACTTGATTTCAGACTTCTTCATGCATAAAAGTTTGGGCGCAAGTTACGAACCCAACCGGGAGCCCAAAAAAAAAGCCCGAATATTTTTCGGGCTTTTCTAGGCAAACACAAGATTGCATTTATTTTTTTGGCGTTAATACTTTGTCAATAACGTGGATGACACCATTGGCGGTCTCAACATCGGCAGTTGTTACATTGGCTCCATCTACAGTTACTTTACCGCCAGCTACTTTAAACTTTACTTTGGTTCCTTCGGCAGTAGAGATGATTTGTCCATCTTTCAAAGAGGCGGCTTTGAAAGAACCCACAATGACGTGGTGTTTCAAAAGGCTCTGCAACTTAGCTTTGTTTTCAGGCTTCAATAATTCATCTACTGAAGTTTGAGCAGCAGCAAAAGCTTCATCGCTAGGAGCAAACACAGTGAATTTTTGGCTAGTGTCGCCTAAGGTAGCTTCCAGGTCGGCAGCTTTGATAGCCGCTGCTAATTTTTTGGCAGACTCATTGGCTACATATACAATCGTTTTAGGAGCCGCTGCTGCTGCCGCCGCTGCAATAGAATCTTCCTCCGCTTTTTCTACTAAAGCAATGGAGTCGGCCTGAGCTACCAGCGCAAGAGAGTCAGCCGTTGCTTTTTCGCGGATCGCTTTTCCACCATCACCACAACTAGAAACAAATGCACAGAACGCTACCATAGAAGTAGCCAATAATAATTTTGGTGTTGACATAATAGTGAACAAGGTTAGGTTTAATTGATATGCTGCATAAGCATGAAAGCGCGAATATAACTTTTACTGGGCAATTTTGTTTTAGTCTTTTTGTAAATTTTACAATTAATAATTGAAGACTTTAGCCTATAGTCTGTTAGTACGCATAAACACTTTCGCTGCTCAATGGTTTTTTATGTATTTTTCACCTTGATTCCTAGCATTTACTATTTATGAAAAACGTACTGGCAGAGATAATTACCATTGGCGATGAAATCTTATACGGTCAAATTACTGATACCAATACCCAATGGCTTAGCGCTGAATTAGATAAAGTCGGTGTTCGTACCGTGCGCAAATCGTCCGTAGGCGACCAGCAGGAGAGCATTCTCCAAATTTTAGCGGAAGCTGAGCAACGAGCGGATATTATTCTCATTACCGGAGGATTGGGACCTACCAAAGACGACATTACCAAAACCACCCTGGCTAAATATTTCGACTCCCAACTAGTGATCAACGAAACGGCGCTGGCAGAAGTAACGGCTTACTTTAAGAGCCGGGGAAGGGAAATGACTGAACTGAATCGCCTGCAAGCCGCTTTGCCCGAAAACTGTACTTTTATTTCCAATAAATCAGGCACAGCTCCAGGTATGTGGTTTGAAAGAAATGGGAAGGTTTTTGTCTCGATGCCAGGAGTGCCGTATGAAATGAAGTGGCTGATGACTAACAGCATTTTACCCAAGTTGCAGCAGCATTTCAAGACGCCCATTATTTACCATAAAATTATTCGGACGGTTGCCATTGGCGAATCCTTTCTTGCCGAAAGAATTGCGGACTGGGAAGATAATTTACCTGAGCATATTAAATTGGCCTATTTGCCCAGTTTTGGCGGCGTTCGTTTGCGGCTTACTGCCACTGGCGAAAGTCGTGCGTTATTAGAAGCCCAAGTGCAGGAGCAAATAAATCTGGTGCTACCTCTAATAGAAGCGCATGTGTATGGATATGATGACGAAGATATAGAAATGGCCATTGGCAATTTATTGTTACAAGACAATCTGACCTTGGCCGCTGCTGAAAGTTGTTCGGGTGGTTACGTAGCGCACCTGATTACCAAAGTGCCTGGTAGCTCCCAATACTTCCGAGGGGCGGTAGTGCCGTACAGCAACGATTTGAAAATCCAGTTGCTCGGCGTGAAAGAAGCGACCTTACAGCAATTTGGAGCCGTGAGCGAGCAAACAGCCATAGAAATGGCCGAAGGGGTGCGCGAAAGGTTAGGCGCCAGCATTGGCATAGCCAGCACCGGAATTGCCGGGCCCTCAGGTGGTACGGAAGAAAAACCGGTGGGTACGGTCTGGATTGCCTGCTCGGATGGAAACCGCACTGAAACGCGCCAGCTAAAGTTGAGTCAATTTAGGGACATCAATATACAGCTAACGGCCACGTATGCATTGAATCTGATACGAACGACTTTGGCAAAAAAACTTTAACTTGCTGCCATTGAAAACCTAAAACTTTATGGCACTCATTGAAATGGTGATGCCCAAAATGGGCGAAAGTATAATGGAGGGAACGGTGCTCCATTGGCTTAAAAAAGTGGGTGATCCCATCGAACAAGACGAATCGGTGTTGGAAGTAGCTACGGACAAGGTAGATACCGAGGTTCCGGCCACTCATGCCGGGGTATTGAAGGAAATTCTGGCGCAGGAGGGTGAAGTAGTACCCGTAGGCAAGGCGATTGCCATTATCAGTACTGGCGAAGAAGCAACCAAAGTTACGTCCATTCAAGCTGCCGCCCAATCGGAGGTGACGGTGGAAGCAGCGGTCATAGAAGCACAAATGCAGGCCATTGCTGCAGCTAATCAATCATATAAGCTAGCGCAGCCCATGGCAGGAAGATTTTACTCCCCTCTGGTGCTCAATATTGCCAAAGAAGAGAATATAGCGATGCAGGAATTGGAATGGATTCCAGGCACAGGCGCGGATGATCGGGTGACAAAGAAAGATATTTTACAATACCTGGCACAACGCAAAAATGAGCCTGCTCAGGGTTTTACACCCACCGCTGCACCCGAAACGCCAACTGTAGCCAAACAACCAGCCTCTGTTGCTTCTGAACCAGTTTCTAAGCCTGCCACTTCGCTCAACGGACGTTCCGAGATCATTGAGATGGATCGGATGCGGAAAATGATTGCCCAACGGATGGTCGATTCCAAACGCATTTCTCCGCACGTTACTTCGTTTGTAGAGGCCGATGTGACGAATATTGTGTTTTGGCGCAATCGTATAAAAGACGATTTTAAGCGAATAGAAGGAGATTCTATCACTTTTACCCCCGTATTTATTGAAGCGTTGGTAAAAGCCATTAAAGATTATCCGATGATTAATGTCTCGGTAGATGGAGATAAAATTATTCTGAAGAAAGACATTAATATTGGCATGGCGGTGGCGCTGCCTACGGGAAATCTTATCGTGCCCGTCATTAAAAATGCGGATCAATATAACCTGATAGGATTGACCAAGAAGGTAAATAATCTAGCCAAACGTGCCCGCGAGAACAAACTTACTGCCGACGACCTGACAGATGGAACGTATACGATGTCGAATGTTGGTTCTTTTGGTAATGTCATGGGAACGCCCATTATTGTGCAGCCTCAGGTAGCAATTATGGCCTTTGGCGCAGTACAGAAAAAGCCTGCGGTCATAGAAACCCCCTTCGGCGATAGCCTGGGAATCCGCCATCTGATGTTCATGTCTCACTCGTACGACCATCGGGTAGTAGATGGTGCACTAGGAGGGATGTTTGTTCGCCGGGTGGCCGATTATCTGGAAGCCTTTGATACAAATTTGAAATTGTTTTAGCTAGATAACCGCCCTTCGTTAGTAAGTTACGAGCAAATGAAAAAGCCATCCCAAACACGGGATGGCTTTTTGTTTCTTGTATTCATTACCTGTTTGACTTATTTTATCTGGTATTTCGACCAAATATTTATTTCACTTACTTGGGCTACTCCATTCACTGGAAAGCTTTTTTGATTAACACTTATGTTATAGGGCAATTCTTTTCAATTTATTCGTGCTTGATGTTCATTTCTACCCGACGGTTGAGGGCTCTTCCTTTATCATCGTCGTTAGTAGCAATGGGCTTGCTTTCTCCAAAGGCGTCAGTAGTGATTCGTTGCTCTTCTACGCCTTTGCTTGCCAGATAGGTCTTCACGGCTAAAGCGCGATTTTCTGATAAGGACTGATTTTCAGCTTCTTCACCTACGTTATCGGTATGTCCTTCCAAATGCAATTTGGCTTCTGGATGATTCTTAAGCACTTTTGCCAAGTCATTCAACGAAGCAAAAGAAGAGGTTTTGATAATATCCTTACCCGTTTCGAACAACAGATTATTAAACGCTTTTTTCAGGGCTGCCTTTTCTTCTTCTTTTATTTCTGGGCATCCTTTGTTAGCCTTTACACCTGGCGTAGTTATACAAAGATCTTCGTTATCAAATACACCATCGCCATCAGTATCTTTCCTAGCCACTGGACAGCCTTTGTTTTCCTTGAGGCCAGCTATTTTCGGGCAAGCATCTTCGTAATCGGCTAGTCCATCGCTATCGGTATCAGGGCAACCGAAGAAACGACCGGCACCAGGCTCATCAGGGCATTTATCTACATTATCTTTTATTCCATCATTGTCTTTATCGCCATAAGGACAGCCGATATTATCTTTAGGCCCAGGTTCATTCGGACATTTGTCTTCAAAGTCATACAAGCCATCGAAATCGGTGTCGTAAGGACAACCAAAAGGTGTAACTGTTTCACCTTGGGGAGTAAAAGGACATTTGTCACGGCCATTAGGCACGCCATCCTTATCGTCATCATATTTGTAATAAGGTGATACATAAGGAGTCACTTCTTTTTTTCCTCTTTTCGCTTTTTCAGTAGAGGATGCCACTGGTGGTGGATAATTTACCTGCGCCGTTCCCTGTTGAGCAATTTCTTGCGCAGAAGAACAAGTTGGCCACAAGGTTGCTAAGACAAATGCTGTCGAAGTCAATCGTAAAAAATTTTGCATAGCTGGCTGTTTTGTATTGTAAATCGAAAGCATCGCTTCCTTAATTCTAATGATAATGCAATATTAGCGAGCATTTGCCGAAGCACGGAATCAATAAGGAAGGAGGTCTGTCTGATGTAAGAATACCCTACGGGAAAGCACAAATAAAAAGGGCGGCTCTTATACAGAACCGCCCTCTTTATTTATACAAAACGTAGTTTAGGCCGTTTTTAACCGTATTATACGCGCCCAGTGTAGGACTTTTATAATAGGATAGACTGGATCAAGTTCATACCATTTGGCAGCAAAATTGACGCTGTTAGGCAATTTATGGTGATTATTCTGGAATAACTCACCTAACATAAAGAAATCTAATATCAAGGAGTTCTTAGATCTGTCGTGATTGTCGAAGTTGGAATAACCATATTTGTGTCCACTCCAGTTAACAATAGCTCCGTGTACGGGTCCCATCAGGAAATGAATAGGCAGTAGGAAGAAGAATGCCCAGTGCATATCTAAAAAGAAAAAGGCAGCCAGGTAAATAAGCACATAAACCGTTCCCCAAGCCACCCGAGACTTCCAATTGTCGGCGATGCGTTCCAAGGCTGGCCATACGGGATAGTTGCGGTCAAATTGCGGATCTGGCTGCACGCGGTCATATACAAAGTTGTTGTAAATTTCCTTGGTCTTCCACATCATGGTAAATAGGTTTTCGGTATGATGGGGGGAGTGAGGATCTTTTTCTGTATCGCTGTAAGCGTGGTGCATACGGTGCAAAATGGCGTAAGCACGAGGACTCAAATAAGAAGAACCTTGGGAAATCCAGGTTAGGGCATAAAAGTATTTTTCCCAGAATTTGTTCATCGTGAACATCTTATGAGCGCCATAGCGGTGCAAAAAGAATGTCTGGCAGAACAGAGACAAGTACCAATGTGCGAAGAAGAAAACTAAAATAATCACTGGCTAAAAGAGTTTAAAAGAAATTAAGAAAAATAAGTAAGCAACACAATGTATAATGCTTTAGTAAAGGTTTTTGTTTCAGCTAAGTAAAAAAACCTTTTGAAAAGGCCTTTTGCGCCGCAAATTAGGTAAAAAGGCCCACATATAAAATCATTTAT
Organism: Bacteroidota bacterium; assembly: GCA_040385915.1. Classification (GTDB taxonomy): domain Bacteria; phylum Bacteroidota; class Bacteroidia; order Cytophagales; family ES-bin-26; genus ES-bin-26. The sequence goes on along the minus strand of JAZKGK010000252.1, from coordinate 25,527 downwards.
GCTGTAATTCATCCGCTTGTACCACCTGCGTATCCAATACTTTTAATAGCTAGTAAGCGAAAAGTAGATCAAATTTGCACCCATTTTCAGCGCCTGCTGCCGCATCTCTTCCGGGTCATTATAAATAGATTGATCTTCCCAACCATTTCCTAAATCACATTCGTAACTATAAAAACAGATTAGTCTACCTTCATATAGTAAGCCAAAGCCTTGTGGTGCTTTGCCATCGTGTTCGTGTACTTTGGGCAATCCGTTCGGAAAGTTGTATTTCTGGTGATAAATCAAATGGTTGAAAGGGAGTTCTATAAAATTCAACTCTGGAAATACTTTTTTCATCTCCAACCGGATAAACTTATCTAATCCATAGTTATCATCAATATGCAAAAATCCGCCAGAAAGCAGGTATTTCCTTAAGTTAAAGGCTTCCGCATCCGAGAAGACTACATTGCCATGGCCGGTCATGTGAACGAAAGGATAAGCGAAAAGTTCTGGACTACCCACTTCTACTACGTCTTCTTCGGGGGCAATATTCATCCGAAGGGTACGATTGCAGTAGGCTATCAGGTTGGGTAGCGAGGTTTTATTGGCATACCAGTCTCCTCCTCCGTTATACTTCAGCTTAGCAATTTTAAAAGCGGGTGTTTGTCCCATTGCCAGCGAAGTCAGCAATAAGAGGATAAATAGGAGGGAGGTCGTTTTTTTGATTTTCATTCAATTGGTTTCATTAGAGTGAATGACGTGAAGTAAGTGGCAAGCCACCATACCAGCAGTCTCGGTTCGCAAACGGCTTTCGCCCAGGCTCACTGGCCTAAATTCCTGATCGAGTGCCAGACTCACTTCTTTGGCAGAAAAGTCGCCCTCCGGCCCAATCAACACGCAATAGCGCCCTTTTGGTTCGGCTACTGCCTGTAATAGCTGTCTATTGCCCGCCGTAATGGCCGCATCGATGTAAGCAATAAATTTAAAATCAGCCGAGGCTGCAATCTTAGCCGTACTTGTCCGCTGTAGAAAGCAATGATAACTTTCTGCTTCGTTAATTATTGGCAAGAACGCTTTCAGCGATTGCTTCATTGCCCCAATAGCAATTTTTTCTAGTCGGTCAGTTTTGAAAAAACGCCGCTCCGAATGCTCACATATTATAAAGGATATTTCATCGATTCCTAACTCTACGCACTTCTCAACAAACCATTCCATTCGATCCGAATTTTTGGTAGGAGCAATGGCAATGTGAATGGAATAAGGTCTTTTTCCATAGTCTGTCTTTTTTTCTAACACCCGTACTTCACACCGTCGGGCATCAGGCTTAGTGATTTCACACCGATAAAAGCCACCTTTTCCATCTACGACGAATACCTCATCTTTCGCCTGTAAGCGCAGGACTTTTACACAATGCTTCGATTCTTCTTCGGACAAAAATGCTGCTCCATCACTCATAATAGGTTGGTAGAACAGATGCATAGAGGAGTTTATGAGTTTAATTTAAAGTAGAAGACGAAAAAATAGCTATGCGCTATCAGCTCGTAGCCATTATTAAAGGCTCAAAACTGATAGCGCACAGCTATTAGAAATCAATAGGCCAGCACATCATTATTCTTCCTCTTCTTCTTCGTAATCTTCGTCATTGGCGAATGAATACAAAGTGTCGTCGAGTTGCAGCGTACCGTTATTAAAATCAATTACAAACTGTTCAATTACCTCATCAGTAATTTCCTCTACGTTCAGGCAAACGTCCAGGCTTATACCATATTCAAAGTCGGTATCTAATTCTACGTGCTCTTTTACCTTCACCGTTTCCGAATCTTCCAGTTCGGCAATAGTTTCGGCTTTGAACAATTCAATTTCTTCATCTACATTATCGGGTGGTACTAGTTCGCCATTCTCATTTTCTTCGGGTTCCCAGCGCACATAGTGGGGGAATTTTTCGGCGGCTTTGTCTTCGGCGAGTTCGTATAAAATACTGCTATGGTGTAGGCGTAGGGTGTAAATTACGGTATCGTATATTACTTCCTGGCCTTCGTGTTTACCTACAAAGTAGATGTGCGCAAACTCTTCTCCCTGCGCTTCATCTTCATTGACAATATAAGGTTGGTTGGCTTGACGACATTCTTCCTTAAGGGTTTCTATTTCCTTAGGATCGTAGCCTAAATTGGGAGTTGCCATAGAATAAGGGATTTGAAATTAGTTTTTAATTAATTAGGTGTTAGTTATCAGCTTACGCACGCACGCATAAATTCCTGGATTGAAACACGCATCGACTTTTGTTGGCAAGTATACGGAAAACCCAAAAAGAAAAGCCCACGAAAGAATTAAAAACTTCCGAGGGCTTTCTAAGGGGATTGGTATAGGTTAAATTAGTTGAAAAGTAAATCCTATGTTCGAAGCAGCTTACTTTGCGAGCAGCAATTCGCGGTATTTTACCAATGGCCAATCTTCATCATCTACCAGTAGCTCAAGCTTATCTACGCAGTAGCGGATCTTATCGAAGTAGTCTTTTACTTCAGTGTTGTATAAGATAGCTCTTTCACGAATTGCCTCTGTATTATTAGCTTTTTTCCGCGCTTCAGTCATCGCTTCTACCGATTCCAGCATCGTATCCATGTATTCAGAGATTTGTTCGATGGTATCGATGGTGTTCTTGGTGTGCTTGCCTTTGATGCCGACTGTTTTCATCCCTTCGATATTTCTGATCAGTACACTTTGATACTTTATAGCAGTCGGGATGATGTGGTTCAAGGCTAGGTCGCCAATTACGCGAGACTCAATCTGGATTTTCTTGATGTAGTTCTCCAGAAAAATTTCATGGCGTGCTTCCAGCTCACGGTGGTTCATTATACCGTGTTTCTCGAATAGTTTTACAGTCTTTTCTGCAATATAAACATCCAGTGCTTCGGGAGTAGAAGTAATGTTAGAAAGGCCTCTTTTCTTGGCTTCTTTCACCCATTCTTCAGAATAGCCGTTGCCTTCAAACAATACTTTCTTAGAAGATTTTACGCATTCGCGCAGAATATTCACAATGGCTACTTCTTTCTTCTCGCCTTTTTCAATCAAGGTGTCTACCTTTTTCTTGAATTCGATCAATTGGTTTGCTACAATCGTATTCAAAACTACCATGCTAGAAGAGCTGTTGGCAGCACTACCTACGGCACGAAATTCAAATTTGTTACCAGTAAAGGCAAAAGGAGAAGTACGGTTACGATCGGTGTTATCCAATAGAATATGGGGCACTTTGTCGATACCCAGCTTCATGTACATGTTTTCGCCCTTGTCAATTTTGACGTTGCCATTGTTCTCTAACTCCTCTAGTACGCTGGTCAACTGAGTACCAATGAAGATAGATACGATGGCTGGTGGCGCTTCGTTAGCTCCCAAACGGTGTTCGTTCCCTGCCGAAGCGATGGTTGCCCGCAATAAATCGGCGTTATCGTGAACAGCCTTAATAATATTAATAAAGAAAGTCAGGAATTGAAGGTTTTCTTTAGGACGGCTGCTTGGTCCTAATAGATTTACGCCCGTATTGGTGCTTAATGACCAGTTGTTGTGCTTACCACTTCCATTGATGCCCGCAAAAGGTTTTTCATGGAACAATACCTTTAAGTTGTGTCTGTCTGCTACTTTATCCATCAAATCCATCAGCAGCAGGTTGTGGTCTACTGCCAAATTCAATTCTTCAAAAGTGGGTGCACATTCAAACTGGCTGGGCGCTACTTCATTGTGGCGCGTACGAACTGGAATCCCCAATTTAAGGGCTTCGATTTCAAAATCCACCATGAAATTGTGCGCTCTTGGAGGGATAGAGCCGAAATAGTGGTCTTCTAATTGCTGACCTTTGGCTGGAGAATGGCCGAAAACCGACCGTCCGGTCATAACCAAGTCAGGGCGAGCATTAAACAAAGCCTTGTCTACCAGGAAGTATTCTTGTTCAGGTCCCAAGGTTGCCACTACGCGGGTTACATCTTTATCGAAGTACTGACATACGTCGGTCGCTGCTTTGTCTACCAAGGAAATGGCTTTGAGCAAAGGCGCTTTGTAATCAAGTGCTTCACCTGTATAAGAAACAAAAATGGTAGGAATACAGAGGGTATTGTTAAAGATAAAAGCGGGAGAAGTCGGATCCCAAGCGGTATAACCACGGGCCTCGAAAGTATTCCGAATGCCGCCGCTTGGAAAGGAGGAAGCATCGGGTTCTTGCTGTACTAAAGCACTTCCTCGGAATTTTTCCAACACTTTGCCATCCCCTACCACATCGAAGAAAGCATCGTGTTTTTCAGCCGTGGTACCGGTCAAAGGCTGGAACCAGTGCGTATAGTGTGTTACGCCTTTAGACATAGCCCAACCTTTCATAGCAGTTGCTACGGCATCGGCTACATCAGACTCAATTCTGTCGCCACTTTCCATCGCACGGGCAAGCTTCTTAAGAATCTCAGAAGTAAGCGTAGACTTCATTGCATCCGAACCGAAAACGTTGGTAGCGTAGTAATCAGAAACCTTACCAGATGGCTGAGTTACCACCACTGTTGGGCGAGTTTGAGCTTGTTCAAGGGCTTTAAATCGTAAAGTTGCCATTCTACGTATTTGTGGGTTATAGGTGAAATTTCGAGCCAAATGTATCATTTTTATATGTCATCCTAAACAATTAGACATGTTTTTTATCAAAAGATAAGTTTTTATTGCATTTTTATATAAAAATTGCTTTTTTTTAAATTTATGTTCTACAGTTAGTAATGCTGTGTCAAACCTAAGTAATAGTTTGGCATCCAGGTGTTGAACACTATTTTATTGAATTACTTCCCTTCTGTTTGGTTATGGTATTTCCGCTTGAAAAGTAGTATTTTTGCGGAATGAAAAGAGTCGCCTTTTATACCTTGGGTTGCAAACTCAACTTTTCAGAGACATCAACCATTGCCCGACTGTTCGAACAAAGAGGCTACCAAAAGGTAGAATTTAGCGACAAGCCGGATATCTTCATTATTAATACTTGCTCGGTTACTGAGAATGCCGACAAGAAATGCCGGAAAGTAGTAAAGGAAGCCCAACGGATTTCGCCCAATGCCTACATTACCATTATTGGTTGCTATGCACAGCTGAAACCGCGCGAAATTGCTGAAATTCCTGGTGTAGATGCCGTATTAGGCGCTTCTGAAAAATTTCGCCTCTTAGATTTGTTGGATGGTTTTGAGAAAAAACCAAATGCGCAGCCACAAGAAGCACGCGTATTTGCTACTGAAATAAACCAGGCCCAGACCTTTCATAATGCCTACTCGCTTAACGACCGTACCCGTACTTTTCTGAAAGTGCAAGATGGCTGTAATTATTCGTGTAGCTTCTGCACCATTCCATTGGCCAGGGGCGAAAGCCGCAGCAATAGTATTGCCAATGCTGTTCAAAGTGCGCGAGAAATTGCCGCTTCTGGAGTAAAAGAAATCGTACTGACGGGCGTAAATATCGGAGACTTTGGTTTGCAAGAAGGGCAGAGAAAAGAAACCTTTATTCAACTTATTCAGGCGTTGGATCAGATAGAAGGCATAGAACGATTTCGGATTTCCTCTATTGAGCCCAATCTGCTTACCAATGAAATAATCGAGTTTGTAGCTGGCTCTCAACGCTTTGCTCCTCATTTTCACCTGCCTCTGCAATCGGGAAATAATAAGATATTAAAGCTGATGCGGCGGCGTTACCAGCGTGAATTATATGTTGAACGGGTAGCAAATATTAAGTCTTTGATGCCGCATTGCTGCATCGGAGTCGATGTCATTGTAGGCTTTCCTGGCGAGACAGAAGAGGATTTTCTGGAAACCTACCGTTTTCTCAACGATTTGGATATCTCGTACCTGCACGTATTTACTTACTCAGAAAGAGCCAATACTTCTGCCTTGCAAATTCAGCCCGTGGTACCCGCTTCCGAAAGAGCCAAACGGTCGAAGATGCTACACATTTTGTCGGAGAAGAAGAAAAGGCATTTTTATGAACAACAAGTGGGTGCTACCGCTACCGTTCTCTTTGAAAACGACATAGAAGAGGGCAACATGCACGGATTTACCGAGAACTATCTGCGTGTAACCGCCAAATATGATCCACTACTCATCTACGAATTAAAGCGCGTAAGATTCACACAGGTAAACGAAAAAGGATTAATGGAAGTGGAAGAAGTAGAAGCCCCCGAACTGTTGCATCATTAATGCTTTTTCTCCCCCAAAGACTTTGACCGTTTTTGCCTAATAATAAAATTCTAAGGTGAATTAGTAATTAAAACAGAGATTCAGAATGCTGTTTAATCTTCATCTGGCCTACAAATTATTTTCCTATTCCCGCCCTTGACAACACCTATTGAAAAGTGTTAAATTGTTCCTGAATTTTTGAGCTAAAAAATTTTATTCGGAGGGTTTTTTGTCTGAGTTTTTATTGATCTATGTTGGAATTGTACAATTGTTTAAAACCAAAACTGATTTGGGTGAAACAAAACTTAATATAGACTTAAAACAAAATTAACCATATAAATACACAAGAATATCAAGTTATGCCACCTAAAATTTGTAATTTGGCACCTTCTTCAATATTAATTCAAATATTAATTTGCATTGGTTGTTATTTTTCAATAATTTGAGCCAAAAACTGACAAAATAAAAATTATTCACCCTATTGTAAACAAATACCTCAACGGTTTAGTCCATTTTTTAAGAGATTACCTTTTAATCTAACACGTCAATTGCTTTAATTATCCAATAAAAAATTAGGCGGGTTAAGTATCTCATAAGCAAGGAAAAAAACTTTCGGGGCTATCGAATTTCAAGGTTAGATGGAAGAAGCAAGTAACCAGTCGCTATACGTTCCAAGCATGGAACACGACTCCTGTGGCACCGGGTTTGTTGCCCATTTGAGAGGTCAAAAATCTCACAATATTATCACTGATGCCATCACCATGTTGGAAAACATGGAGCACCGTGGCGCGTGTGGCTGCGATCCGGATACAGGAGATGGGGCAGGTATTCTTTTTCAAACACCTCATTCCTTTCTGAAAGAGGAATGTAAGAAATTGGGTATTGAGCTACCAGGATTGGGAGAATATGGGGTGGGTATGCTCTTTTTCTCTGCCGATGAAGCCATTCGGACCCAAAGCCGGAAGTATGTGAATGAGTGCATTGAAAAGCTGGGATTTGAATTGCTCGGCTATCGCGAAGTACCGGTGAACAACCAGGGGGTAGGCGTTTCGGCCCGCTCTACTGAGCCCAAAAGTGAGCAGGTATTTGTTAAGTTAAAGCAGGCTGATGCTAACCCCGATATCCTTGAAAGAAAGCTATACTTATTAAAGAATTATACTACCCATACCGTTAATAAAGCGGTAGGAAACCACGACGATTTTTACATCGTTTCTTTGTCTCATAAAATTATTGTTTATAAAGGACAACTGCGCACCCTTCAATTAAGAGGCTATTATCCTGATTTGCAGGATGAACGCGTTGTTTCGGCCATTGCCTTAATTCACTCTCGTTTTTCTACGAATACAGTTCCTAAATGGAAGTTGGCTCAACCATTCCGTTACCTGGCTCACAATGGTGAAATCAACACTATTCGGGGTAACGTCAACTGGATGAAGTCTAAGGAGGCGCAATTGGCTTCTTCTTTATTTACGAAAGAAGAAATGGCCTTGCTGTTACCCATCTGTGATCCCTCTGATTCAGATTCTGCCAACCTTGATAGCTTGGTGGAATTGCTGGTATTGAGTGGCCGTTCGTTGCCGCACGCTATGATGATGTTGATTCCAGAAGCCTGGCAGGAAGACACCAAAATGGACGATACCAAACGGGCTTTCTACGAATACCATGCGTCGCTGATGGAGCCTTGGGATGGTCCTGCTTCGGTTTGTTTTACTGATGGACACTTGGTTGGGGCTACCCTCGACCGAAATGGACTTCGTCCTTCACGTTATTGCCTCACCAGCGACGATCGCTTAATTATGGCTTCTGAAGCCGGTGCCCTTCCTGTTGATCAGTCTAAAGTTATTCTGAAAGGTCGGTTACAGCCAGGACGGATGTTCGTTGCTGACCTGGAACAAGGGCGCATTATTAGCGACGAGGAGATTAAAAAGGCCGTTTGTTCACAACAGCCTTATCGCCAATGGTTGAACGAAAACGAGCTGCATCTTGATAATTTGCCTGATCCTGCCGTTTCTACTCAACCCCACGATTCAGGCCTGTCTTTGTTACAGAAACAGCAAGTCTTTGGTTACACTTCCGAAGATATCAAGATCGTGTTGCAGCCTATGGCCGAAAGCGGTAAAGAACCGATTGGCTCTATGGGTGCTGATACGCCGCTGGCCATATTGTCTAACCAAAGCCAGCATTTGGCTCACTATTTCAAGCAACTGTTTGCTCAGGTAAGTAACCCACCGATCGACCCTATCCGCGAGCGGCTGGTTATGTCGCTGTTTACCAGCATTGGCCCTGAAGCCAACCTGTTGACTGAAACGCCTGCGCATTGTAAGCAAATTGGTGCTTCTCAGCCCGTTCTGACAAATAGTGAATTGGATAAGCTGAAACATATCAGCCATCCTGATTTTAAAACCAAAGTCATTCAGACCATTTTTCCTGCAAATGAGCTGGGTGGTACGCTTGAAGCCGCTGTTGATAAAATCTGCCACGACGTAGAACAAGCAGTAGCCGAGGGATATAATATTTTGATTCTTTCGGATCGTCAGGCAGACCAGGCCAATGCTCCAATCCCTTCTTTGTTAGCAACGGGAGCAATTCATCGCTTTCTGATTAAAAAGCGAATTCGGGCAAAAGTAGGTTTGATTGTGGAAGCGGGTGATGTGCGGGAAACCCACCATTTTGCTACCCTGTTAGGATACGGTGCTTCTGCCATTAACCCATATTTGGCTTTTGAGACAATCTCTGCATTAAATGACAATCAAAAGCTGCACGGTAAATTAGCTGACGCAGAAGTAATTGATAACTATATCCACGCCATTGGTCACGGTTTGTTGAAGGTGTTTTCCAAAATGGGAATCTCTACCTTGCAGTCGTACCAGGGCGCGCAAATTTTCGAAATCCTGGGATTGAATTCACACGTAGTAGAGAAATGTTTCTTTAAAACGGTATCTCGGATTGAAGGCCTCAGTTTCGATGGCATTGCCAAAGAAGTATTGGCTAACCATTATCTGGCTTATCCAGAAAAACCAGGATTAACTCCACGGCTAGAAGTGGGTGGTATTTATCAATGGAAAAGGACGGGTGAATTCCACTTATTCAATCCTGAAACCATTCACTTGTTGCAGCATTCTACTCGGCGAAATGATTATAAAACGTATAAAAAATACGCCCAAACAATCAATACGCAGGTAGAAAAGGCCTGTACGTTGCGTGGCTTGCTCGAATTTAACTCTACTCGCCAGCCTGTTCCCTTGGAAGAAGTTGAATCGAAAGAAGCGATTTTCAAGCGTTTTGCTACCGGAGCGATGTCGTTTGGCTCTATTTCGCACGAGGCGCACTCTACCTTAGCTATTGCCATGAACCGCATAGGCGGCAAAAGCAATAGCGGTGAAGGGGGAGAAGATGAAATTCGTTTCGAACGTAAAGCCAATGGCGATTGGGAGCGTTCGGCCATTAAGCAAGTGGCTTCTGCTCGGTTTGGAGTAACCAGTTATTACCTGGCCAATGCCGCTGAGTTGCAAATTAAGATGGCTCAAGGCGCTAAACCAGGCGAAGGCGGACAATTGCCAGGACATAAAGTAGATGACTGGATTGGCCGGGTGCGTCACTCAACCCCGGGTGTGGGGCTAATTTCTCCGCCACCTCACCACGATATCTACTCCATCGAAGATTTGGCGCAATTGATTTTCGACCTTAAAAATGCTAACCGGGAAGCACGAATCAATGTGAAACTGGTATCTGAAGCGGGCGTGGGAACCATTGCTTCCGGGGTAGCCAAAGCGCATGCCGATGTGATTCTAATTGCAGGACACGATGGTGGCACGGGCGCTTCGCCAATCAGTTCTATCCGTCACGCGGGTATTCCCTGGGAAATCGGCTTGTCCGAAGCACACCAGACTTTAGTAAAAAATAACCTTCGTAGCCGCGTTACGCTGCAAACGGACGGACAGATTCGTACGGGTAAAGATTTGGCTATCGCTATCTTGCTGGGTGCTGAAGAATTTGGTATTGCTACTGCGGCCCTGGTCGTAGAAGGCTGTATTATGATGCGTAAATGCCACTTGAATACTTGTCCGGTAGGCGTTGCTACGCAAGATCCAGAGTTGCGGAAACTGTTCACTGGCGATCCTGATCACGTGGTTAACTTATTTACCTTCCTGGCCGAGGACTTGCGCGAAACAATGGCCGAATTAGGCTTCCGAACCATCAATGAAATGGTGGGTCAAGCAAGTGTATTGAAAGTCCGCGATAATATCGACCACTGGAAGATTAAAACACTTGACCTAAGCCCCATCCTTTACCAGGCTCCCGCACAAGAAGGAGTCGGTTTATACAAGCAGATGGAACAAGACCATGGCATAGCCGATATCATAGATTGGAAGTTGTTGGAAATAGCGGAACCTGCTTTAGAAAATGGAGAGACTGTTTTTGCGGAATTCCCGATTATTAATACTGACCGTGCGGTAGGTACGCTGTTATCTAACGAGATTTCTAAAAAATATAAAGGAAAAGGTTTGCCTGAAGGAACGATTCATTTCAAATTCCGTGGTTCGGCGGGTCAGAGCTTTGGCGCTTTTGGAGCGCCTGGTCTGCAATTTGAATTGGAAGGCGAAGCGAATGACTATTTTGGTAAAGGCTTGTCTGGTGCTCAGCTCATTGTGTATCCCGACAAAGCAGCTACTTTCAAAGCCAGTGAAAACATCATCATTGGTAATGTGGCCTTCTACGGTGCCACTGCTGGCGAGGCTTATATCCGCGGACAAGCAGGAGAACGCTTCTGCGTGCGTAATTCAGGTATGAAAGCCGTAGTAGAAGGCGTAGGTGACCACGGTTGCGAGTATATGACGGGTGGTTTGGCCATTATTCTGGGTGAAACCGGAAAGAACTTCGCTGCCGGTATGAGCGGAGGAATTGCCTATGTGTACGATCCAAAGGCTACTTTCCGTAGTCACTGTAATGCTGACGAGCCGATTGACTTTGATCCATTGGATTACAATGACATTAATACCCTAAAAGAAATGATTGAAAACCATCTCAAATTTACGGGAAGTGATGTAGCGGAAGCCATTTTGGAAAACTGGGGGTCAGCCTTGCAATCATTTGTGAAAGTGATGCCTCAGGAATACAAAGTTGCTTTGCAGAAAATCAAAGCCAATGTCGAAGAAGCCGCCTGAATATAGATTCAGCGGGCTTGTCAATCGATTATAATTTATACCAAGCGTCGTTTCTTCATGGAACGGCTGCTTAACAACTACGGGAGTTTAGAAAAGTTATAGCCTAGGAGAAATGGGAAAACCAACAGGATTTAAGGAGTTTAACCGGGAGTTGCCCCAGACAAAAAAACCGGAAGAAAGAATTAACGACTACAACGAGATTTACCTGGAGTTTGCGGAAGAAAAAACCCAAAAACAAGCGGCTCGTTGCATGAATTGTGGCGTGCCCTTTTGCCATAACGGCTGTCCGTTGGGCAATAACATTCCAGATTTTAACGATGCTGTATACGAAAAGGATTGGGAACTGGCTATTGAAATACTCAGTAAAACCAATAATTTTCCAGAGTTTACCGGCCGCATTTGCCCCGCTCCCTGCGAAGGCTCCTGCGTGTTGGGTATCAATAAGCCAGCCGTAGCCATCGAGCTCATCGAAAAATCAATTGCTGAAAAAGCGTTTGAATTAGGCTATATCAAGGCTTCACCGCCAGCCGTGAGAACGGGCAAGAAAGTGGCCGTCATTGGTGCTGGCCCAGCAGGTTTAGCTGCGGCAGCTCAATTGAATAAAGCAGGCCATTGGGTTACGGTATTTGAACGCGACGACAAAATTGGCGGATTGCTCATATACGGTATTCCTGACTTCAAACTGGAGAAATGGGTGGTAAACCGTCGGGTAGACGTGTTGAAGGAAGAAGGCATTGTGTTCAAAACGAATGCGCACGTGGGAGTTAATATTCCTACCCAACAGCTGATGGATGAGTTCGATGCATTGGTGGTTTGCGCTGGTTCAACTGTGCCGCGTGACTTGCCTATTCCGGGCCGTCAACTAAAAGGTATTCATTTCGCGATGGACTTTCTATCGCAGCAAAATACCCGCGTCACCGGCGGAAAAGTATCGGATTACCGCGTGCAGGAAGAGCTTTTTGCTACAGATAAGAATGTAGTGGTCATTGGCGGTGGTGATACTGGTTCTGACTGTATTGGTACTTCCAATCGACATAGAGCAAAATCGGTGAATCAATTAGAGTTATTGTCTCAACCTCCTTCGGAACGTACGCCTAACAATCCTTGGCCGCTTTGGCCGATGATTCTGCGTACCTCTTCCTCACACGAAGAAGGCGCTGTGCGTAATTTCTCCATCCACACCAAGCAATTCCTTGGAGATGAAAATGGTCACGTAAGGGCTATTCAAGTGGTTGATATTGAGTGGAAAACTGGGGTAGATGGCCGGATGCAGTTTGTGGAATTATCAGAAACTGAGCGGGAAATGCCTTGTGACTTGGCTTTATTAGCTATTGGCTTTTTACATACGCAACCCAAAGGCCTGCTTGCCGAGCTAGATATACGATTAGATGAACGAGGCAATATCAGTTGCAGTAACTATCAAACTAACGTAGAAAAAGTATTCGCGGCAGGTGATGCTCGCCGGGGACAATCGCTGGTGGTTTGGGCTATTTCTGAAGGCCGCGAAGCAGCTCGCTCAGTAGACACTTACCTGATGGGAAGTACTGCTTTAGAAGGAAAAGACGAATCCTTCTTAGATATAGCTGCTCTGAGATAATATTAATAAAGGAAGGCTTCGCTCAAAGCGAAGCCTTCCTTCGATTACCAACAACAAAAAGGCCGTTTCTGTATAAGGAACGGCCTTTTTGTTTGATAAATACTCAATTGAGAAAAGAAAGGTCTGTGAGAACACCCATAGTAGACGAAGCCCTTAGAAACTGGAAAGAGCTAGTAATTTATGAATCAGCACATCAGCATCGCATCGGCGCACCGATCAACCTCTATTCCTCGCCGTGAAGCCAGGCTTTCTTGGCTAGCAAATCTTCTTCGCTTTCCCGATAGTCCGGGTCATCTACACAGCAATCGACTGGGCATACAGCAGCGCACTGCGGCTCTTCGTGAAAACCCATACACTCGGTACATTTATCGTGTACAATATAATAGAACTCATCTGAAACTGGGGCTAAAGGCGCTTTGCCGTCGATGACAACACCATCTTCTAATTCTACTTGTTTTAGGCTAGTACCGCCTCCCCAAGTCCATTCCATACCGCCTTCGTAAATAGCGGTGTTTGGACACTCTGGCTCACAAGCCCCACAGTTGATACATTCATCGGTGATCATGATAGCCATATTGCAAAACCCTCCTTTTATTAGTGAATTGTAAATCCGAAAACGAAATTTTTAGCAAAATTACAAACCGATTATTTGTGTTCAAACAAATAATGAAGATAAAAAATGACAATACGTAGCTTTGCGCTTTCTTTCAGTTAAACTCCCTATGAATTTAGACCAACGAATTGACTCATTTGCCGCTTTAGGCGATTTTTTATTAAGTCCTGAAGGAAAACAAGCCATTGAGGGATGGGCCTGGCGGGCAGAAGCACACAATGGTTGGTTTACGCCAGCCAACACCAAGGAAGCGTTGGATAGCCTTGCCAGAGGCTTTCTTGACAAACAAAAACTATCGGAATGGGTAGCGAAATATTCCCTGAGCAACATAAAACCAAGGCGCGTGGGGGTAGTAATGGCTGGAAATATACCAGCCGTGGGTTTTCACGATATGCTTTGTGTATTGATTAGCGGTCATCAGCTATTGGCTAAGCTAAGTTCCCAGGATTCGATTTTACTCAAAGAGATAGCCGCTATCTTGGTGAAAATCAACCCCGAATGGGCGGAATATATTCAGTTTGTAGAACGACTGAACGACGCTGAGGCCATTATTGCTACCGGAAGTGACAATTCGGCGCGCTATTTTCATTACTATTTTGGAAAGAAACCCCACATTATTCGTCAAAACCGCACTACCTGCGCCATATTAACGGGCAACGAAAACGACACTGATTTATTCAACCTGGGGAAAGATGTTTTTCAGTATTTTGGCCTAGGTTGTCGTAATGTCTCAAAGCTTTTTGTACCGGCAGGATATAATTTCAACCATTTTTTTGAAAGTATTCAGCCACTAGATACACTTATTCAACACGCAAAATATCAGAACAACTACGACTATAATAAATCTATTTTCTTAATTAACCTGGTTCCTCATTTGGATAATGGTTTTCTAATGCTAACCGAAAATACGGCATTAGTTTCGCCTATGTCTGTAGTTTATTTTGAAGAGTATGCTGATAAGGCTGAAATAGATTCTAAAGTAGGTATTTATCGGGATAAGATTCAAGGTATTGTGTCTAGCCAAGGGTGGTATCCTGGTAGTATTTCATTTGGAGAAGCCCAAAAGCCTCAACTATCTGACTATGCTGATGGCGTAGATACGATGATTTTTTTGACCAGTTTAGCCGCTAACTAAGCGGTCATTATACGTGTCATTTACGGATGTAATAAATATAAAAAAGCCGCTCTGAAGATGTAGGAAAAGTTTATTTCTTTTGTAGAAGGTTAGACTTTAAACAGGATACGCTATGCAACAAACTTCTACCTATCTAATTGAAAAAGAAACTATTACCCGAATTTCCTTTTTGAAAGACGACGTATTGGTCGACAGTTTATCCAAACAAGTACGGTTATTTAACTTGAAAAGGGCGCAGACTTTGGGCAATGGCTATAAAAGAAAGGTGAAAATTAATTTCTTTACTGCCAATCACGAAGCCAAACAGGTAGAAACGACCGTTTGGGCTGTAGGTAGTTTTTATGTGTCATTGAAAGGCGGAATTAATATCCCCATCAATGCCATTAGTGAAATTCAATTCTGATTCAGTTAAGTAAGCTATCAACTAACAACTCAAAGCTAATGGCTTATTAGTGCTTTCAGTAAAAGGTGCGAGTGCAAAAGCCCTGTAGTGTATCAGACACCACGGGGCTTTTTTAGTGAATGGCTCGTAGCCCGATTGCTCCTGTTGTTTTCCTAACCATTCCGGTTTTCTGGCCTTTGTAATAAAAGGGTATTAAGAAAATAAATTCCAAAAATTACTCCGTGTATCTTAGAAGAGTTAAGTTTTTGTCAATGGTAAGAGGATTTTTCCCCGTTTTTGGGCAAAGGATAGTCCTCTGCAAAAGTTGAGGCCTTACAATTCTATGAAAAAATACGCAACCCTCGTTTTTTATTCCTTTCCAGTTCGGTTATTCATCCTGAACATTAGGAAGAACAAGGCATTATTGGTTTTCTGGTTGTTGTTATTTGGAATTGTTACTCAACAAATTGGTCGGATTTTTGGAATTTCCTACCTGTTTCTGGATCCCGAATACGTAAACCGGGTAAGTTTCTGGAGTCTCTTTATTATGGGGTTGTCCATTGGCGGATTTACGATGGCTTTTCATATTGCTTGCTACATCTTAGATAGCCGAAAATTCGCTTTCCTGGGTAATCTGCATCGACCATTTACCCGGTTTTGTATCAACAATAGCCCCATACCGTTTGTCTTCATGCTTGTCTATATCTTCAGCTTTATTCGCTTCCAACTGAAGAACGACCTCCTTTCATTCGAAGATATTATTTATCAGGCCACTGGTTTAGTGCTGGGCTTCGTATTGATAATCCTGATTATCTTTTATTACCTCGTCCTCACCAATCACGATATTTTTAAGCTGGCTTCTCAATTAAAACAGGGTTTCCAACGTCAGCGGCTAAGTCATGTAAATGTGCTATCGCGGCTTAGCGAAGCAAAGAAGGACTTGATTCGGGTAGATCATTACTTTGATACCTTGTATCGAATCCTGCCAGTAAATCAGTCTCAACCTTATGAGAATCGGGCAATCTTGAAGATGTTTGACCAAAACTACCTCAATGCCATTGTGATTGAATCAATCGTAGTCGTGGCGGTGTTGATCCTGGGTGTTTTCCGAGACGATCCCTTCTTCCAGATTCCTGCTGGGGCAAGTCTGATACTTCTTTTTACCATGTTTGTCATGCTTATAAGCGCTATTTCTTTTTGGCTAAAACAGTGGTCGGTTACTATTTCTATTGCTTTGCTTTTTCTGATCAATTACCTGGTTGCTAAGGAATATTTCAAGTCTGACTATGAAGCTTATGGGCTTAATTATCAAACGCAAAAAGCCGATTATTCCATGGCTACGATTCGGCAACTAGATGGTTTGGAGCGCTATGAGGCGGATAAGGAACAAACGATTGAAATCCTGAAAAAGTGGCGAAATCGCTTTGTGTCGCCCGTAATAACCGCTCCACTGGCCTCTGCTGCCACCTCTGTGACCAAGGCAAAAGGGAGCAGTGGTTTGAAGAAACCTAAGTTGATATTCATTTGTGCCAGTGGAGGGGGACAAAGGGCTTCTGTCTGGACTATGCGTTCGCTTCAGTTTACGGATAGTGTGCTGCAAGGAAGGCTAATGAAGAATACTTGTCTGATGACCGGGGCATCGGGTGGGTTGGTCGGCGCTAGTTTCTTTCGTGAATTGTATCTGCGAAAAAACCAGGGGAAGCCTATTCAAGTGTATGATGACCGTTATTTAGCCGATGTGGCGCGTGACAATCTCAATGCTATTGTGTTTAGTTTGGTGGTAAATGATATTTTCTTTCGGGCACAGAAATTCCATTACCAGGGCCATCAGTATTACAAAGACCGTGGCTATGCTTTTGAGGAACAACTGAATAAGAATACGGATGGGCTCCTGAACAAAACGCTATCCGAATATCTTATTCCGGAGCGTGAGGCGCTGATTCCGATGATGATTATGGCGCCCACGATTATTAATGACGGACGGAAGCTCTATATTTCACCACAACCTATTTCCTATATGACGGTGCCAGCCTTCCACAATGGTACCACCTTTGGACATAAAGTGCAGGGGATTGAGTTTCAGCGTTTTTTCCTGGAACAGGATGCTCCCCAACTGCGTTTTTTGAGTGCCCTCCGGATGAGTGCGACCTTTCCCTACATTACGCCCAACGTGAAGCTGCCCAGCGAGCCCGCTATGGAAATCATGGATGCTGGTTTGTCGGATAATTTTGGCATAACGGATGCCGTACGCTTCTTGTACGTGTTCAAAGATTGGATTCATGAAAATACTTCTGGTGTCGTTTTCTTGGCTATCCGTGATACCCAGAAAGAACAATCAATAGAAAAAAATATTCAGCAATCGCTATTTCAAAATGTATTTACGCCCATTGGTAGCCTTTACAATAATTGGGAGCATTTGCAGGATATCACCAATGACAACAGCATTGAATTTGCCCATACTTGGTTTAAAGGTTCCATAGATCGGGTGAGTCTGGAATACACCCCACGTTCGCATCCGCTTATCCTCAATGCTGATAGAACCGTACTGATGGTCGATTCTACCGTGTTGGATAAGGTGCAAGGCGCTTCGCTTAGCTGGCATTTGACTGAATTTGAAAAAATGGACATCAAGCATGCCATCTTTGAACAGCACAACCAGCGAGCCATCAGAAAGTTGGATAAATTATTAAAATAACGGCCTTATTCGATTACTTTCCGTTGCATCATTTGAGTAAGCTGCACAAAATCGGCGACTGATAACTGCTCCGCTCTTTTATCCAGAAAAGGGCTTTGGTTCATTTCTTCTGTCGGCCCCATTGGTTTCAAGGCATTGCGCAGGGTTTTTCGACGATTATTGAACCCTTGCTTGACTAGCCGGAAGAATAGTTTTTCGTCGCAATCCAACGATTGAACCTGGTTGCGCCTGAGCCTGATTACGCCCGATTGCACTTTGGGAGGGGGCTCAAACACGTGGGGCGGGACTGTAAAGTTGTATTCTATATCATAGTAGGCCTGCAAAAATACACTCAGGATGCCATATTCCTTGTTTCCTGGCGGCGAAGCAATTCGACGTGCCACTTCCTTTTGCAACATACAGACTACCTCAGGTATACTATTCTTGTGCTCCAGTACCTTAAAAAGAATCTGAGAAGAGAGATTATAGGGGAAATTGCCAATGATGGCAAAAGGCTGGGGAAAAAGCGTATCTAAAGGCAAACGCAGGAAGTCGCCTTGCATAATCCGATCGCCCAGGGTTGGGTATTTCTTGTGCAGATAGGCTATTGATTCCTGGTCAATGTCAATCAATACAGTTTGGTATTCTGTCTTTTGGAGAAGGAAATCCGTCAGTACACCCATCCCTGGACCTACTTCCAGCACCTGTGTATAGCTTTGGTGTAGTGATAAAAGATTGACAATGTTAGCAGCAATCTCCTTATCGATCAGAAAATGTTGCCCTAAGTGCTTTTTTGGTTTTACTTTATACATAGGCTTGGATGGTTGAACAGGTTGTTTCCTGTCAGCCACTCGTGTAAAAGTAATACGAAATGATCGCATTCCCCTGAATTTAGCCAACAAGCTTGGTGCATCTTCTCCCTTTAAGCGTGTTCATGAGTGTCTACAACATGCTTATTAGGGCTATTCATCCACTGATTTTTTCCCCTTGTTGCCGCTTACTTATTCTATGAGTCTACTTAACAGAATCACTTTACCTAATTACATAGGCTAGCTTCTATATCTCACGGGCAATCTGCCTGCTTACACGATACATCTGTCAGGTTACATTGCATATCTGCCTGCTTGCACTGCCTAGGTGTCAGGTTACAGAGACTATCTGTCTAATTGCATAGTATATGTTCGATATTACAGGGGCTATCTGTTATATTGAATCGATTCTGTTCTATATCCCGTCTGGTCTTAGCGGACGCTCCATGCTGTCAACTTAAGGGAAATGCCCAAGTCTTACTTCTCAGCCGGGTCTCCGCAGGGACCCGGCGTTTGCCGGTCGTGGTTCCCCGCCGGGATCGCTGCCGTTGGAAGGTTGTTCTCTTGAATATTGCCCTTTAGAAATTATCAACCGAGGGAACGCCGGGTCCCTGCGGAGACCCGGCTGGGAAAAAACAAATAATAAGCGACCGACGCTCGGTTCCTTCCAATTCCATTGCGGGCTCCGCTCAGGATGACTAAAGAGAAGAAGAAAGCACTTGTTTATCCTTAAGTTGACAGCATAGAGCGTCCGCTAAGACCCCCAAACTATTGACCATCCACTAATCATGGCAGTGGAACAGATGAGTAAGGTGTGAGGAAGGCGGGTTATTTTGGATAAGTAAAGAAAGCGGATGCTTAGCTGATGGTTGGGTAGGTCTTAGCAGATGCTAAGACCAGTCAAGTGCGGATGCTTAACTTCCTTCAACGCTACATTCCCTATTGTTTGTGTTTGATTGTTGTCAAACAACCTTTAAAGATGCTGAAATGCCTCTTTTACTTCGGTTATGAACTCGTGGAATTCGGGGGTAGCTTCAATATCTTTTTGCCAGGCCAGGCCTTTTTCTATCAGGTTGTAATTGTACTTGATTCGAGAACCGGGAATAGGTTGTTTGGTCTGGGTATCTTGATCTCTTCCTAATAGCCAAAGCGTATCTGAAATAGAAGCGGTCGATTCAATGTCGTGAGAAACAATAATCACCGTATTGAGCTCATCCATGGTCGAAATCTCCTGAATCATTTCCTGCACTTGCCGAATCATCACAATATCCAATCCGCTAAAGGGCTCGTCTAACAACAGGAAATGCTCCGAACAGAGTAGTTGTTGAGCAATGGCAACCCGCTGTCTTTGTCCACCCGATAATTGGCTGGGGTAATGGTTGACGTGCTCCAGTAAGTTGAAACGCTGCATATAGTAATGAATTTTATCCTTCTGCTCAGCAGGGGTAAGGGTGGATTTGGCTGCTGCCACTTCCAGGTTACTATGCAAAGTGCGGTGTTGGAACAGAGGATAGTTTTGCTGAACTACACCTACTGAGCCAACCTTCACGAGTTCCAAATTGCTATTGATGCGTACTTCACCCGTAGTAGGTTTGGCTAAGCCCGCCATTATCTCGAAGAGTTTCGTTTTTCCGCTACCCGATTTGCCCAAAAAGCCAATGACTTGTCCCTGCTTCATTCCAGGACGGACAATATCTTTGATCTCGACGTTAACATCTCGCAGAATCTGATTATTACCCAAGGTAAGCGAGACGTTATTCACTTGCAGAATAGTTTGCTTTAATTCGTAAGGATGAGTAGTCATCGTTTTTCAAGTGTTAAAGTAGCATAAGGACATAAGAAATTTCTCAGCCAGCCAAAAAAGTAATCGGCTCCGATACCCACAAACAGAATGACAAGTTGAATAGCAAATACCGCATCCATGTGCATGTATTTGTGCTGATTATACAGTAGTGCCCCAATGCCACCTTCGGCTTCGGAAATTTTTTCCACCATCGTGAGCATCATCCAGGAAATAGCGAAGTTCTGCCGGATTACGTCAAACACCTGGTCTATTTTCCCCAAAATGATTACTTCCCATACCACTTCCCACTCTTTCATTTTCAGCGTCCGGGCGTGGGCAAATTCTGATGTAGGAATGCTTAGAATGACCGAAACCATGGATGTGACGAAGAAAACCGACATTCCGAAAACCAATAGAGAAGTTTTCAACCCATGCCCATTTTGCATCATCATCGTGAAAAAGAAGGATAAGCCTACCAGACTTAAAAAACGCAATTTGGAAATGATGAAAGCCAAAGGCCGAAAAAAGGGAATAACTATCAGGTAGGATACCAGTAATGAAATGATTACCGTGTAAAGCATTCCCCAGCTTACCAGGGTGAGGCTGGTAGCCAATTCTCCAAAAAGATTATCGCGGACGGTCAATTGCACGAAGGAGTGCCATATCTCTAAGGGTTTGGGTAAAAGTGGTGAATCGACATTGACCCAATAGAGCACAAAAATCAGTAACTGCACCAAGACCATTAGATGAAAAGTGGTACGAGGAAGTTTGACATTGGGACTGAAAATCCTGGCGAAAGAATGCCACCAGGGTTGTTTCTGACCTGTGTTAGTTGCAGGAATATGGGCAACTGACACAGATGGAGTAGCGATTGGATCCATTGTTTTGTTAAGAAAGAAGTAAGCAGTAAGCAGTCTGCCCTTCGTCTGTCAATCATTCACAGATGAAGGGCTATCATTATCGACCAAGGACAATGTCTACTCTTCGGTTTTGAGCCCGACCTTCGGCAGTGTCGTTACTTTTTAACGGATTGTTTTGTCCGTGGGCAATGACCGCAATCCGTCCAGCGCCGAAGTTCTTAGAAGATTTCTGTTCCAAATAATCTTTGATGGCTAGTGCTCGGTTCAGAGAAAGTTTTTCATTGCCGTCTGGCGTGCCGGTATTGTCAGTATGGCCGTGGATTTCCACTTTCAAATCACCTGCTATGACCAAGTCATCAAACAGTTTGTTCAACTGCTTTTCTGCCTGAGGAGTAAAGGTTGACTTGCCAGAAGCAAATTCGATAGACCAGGCTTTTTCACTGACTTTGTGCGTGATATTATCATCAGAATTGAAGACAGGCGCATCGGCTGGAGCCATAACTTTGGTACGAGAAGCCACATTTTTTACGTAGCTGGCATCCAGCACTTGTTCCAAAGCCGGGTAGGAGGGGACCAGTTTCGGATATAGCTGCACTACTACATCACCGAACACTTTATATACTTTGGAAAACACGTTGGTACTCCCTTCGGCTAAGCCGAATAATTCCAGGTTGTCAGCCAGATTGTGTACACGGCTACCGCCCAGTTCTACTGGATTACCCGTTTTGTCAGACTCCAATGTACCTTTGTAGTATTTTACCCAGTAAGCAGCATTTTCCTCTTTGTAAATTTGTGCACTCAGTTCCCCTGCCTTTTGAAGCGCATCGGGATAGGCTTTTACTTGGTCACCACCTTGAAAAATACTGGCTAACATTCCTTCTACTTCCGTGCGGTGATCCTCGCAATATTTCTTGATACCGATAACTACGTTGGGCATTTGATTCCGGTATTCTTTGGTAGAAACAATCGAAACCAAGCCGCCCTTCTTCTGGGCAATCATTACGTCACCGGGAGTCCAAGTAGCCACACCATTGACAGATACTGTTTTAGTGCCAATGCGTTTTCCTTTGGTCACGATTGGTCTCTCTTCTGAATAACCAGCAATGTATTTTTCTGCGGCCTCAATATACGTGTTGGCATTTACGAAGTTTACAGCATCGGGATCGTAGGTTTTTTCGTCGGCATTCACCGGAATTCCATTGTCCGAACACCACTTGATTACGATATTCCAGTCACCATCGCGCAATACCGCAGCAACCAGGGCGCCCTTAGCAGTCTGAGGATTCTCTTTCCAGGCAGGAAGTCCCATAAACTTGTCTTCGCCCAACGATTTTCCACAAGAACCGATGATTTCAGCCCGGTATTCAGAACCTAATTTTTCTAATTCAGGATTCAAACCTGCCAGGAAAGCGGCAGAACCATCACCCATAATGGCAATGAAGTGAGCGCCTTCTTTGGTATTTGGGTCGCTTTTATACGCATTGGCAAACTTTACCAACGACTGCGCCATTTGCGGAACATCATCTTGGCGTTCCAGATGTAGGTTTACTTTATTGGTGGCCATTAAACTGCCTTGGGTAGTCTCGGCACCTCCGTTGGCATAGATCAGACCCATTTGGGCGTTCCAGGCCCAGATCAAAAAGCGGATGGCGGGCTGGTTGGTTGAGGCAAGGCCAGAACCCGGCAGCGCCACTTTAGGAACAACACTTTGAATATTGTTGCCATTCGATGCAGTAGGCAATTCAAGTTGATTCAAGGTAACGGATTCTGCTGCGGTGTGTTCAATCACCTTCCCCGAATCCCAAATAAGCCATTTAAGACCAAATACGGCACCTCCCAATAAGGCAAGAAAGAATAGTTTTCCGGGTAATTTCAATCGGTTAAAAAAAGACATCATGGTAGTAAATGAGTTTATATGTTTATGCGTTTATGAATAGCCCAACAAGCTAGCTAGTCAAGTAGGTTAGTAGAATTGTTTTTGCCAGAGGTGTTTTTGCTAGAGGTGTTTTTAGGAAGGTTAATGATGGTTCCTTTAGGGAGTTCGTTAATCAGGGCTAGCCCGCCGTTGTTGTATTGTTCTAGCAAGGCAATCCCTTTTTCGCTGTAAACACCATTTTGAATATCCACTCCTTTCACAAAGTCAGAGGATAATTGCATCGCCCGTTTCATTTCTCCCAGTTTGCGACCCATATCTTCCTGGATATAGTCAGAAGCTTGAATGAAGGCATATTTGCTGTCCAGTTCGCCGTTGAATAACCTTACCGCTGTTTTCATAGCCGAAGAGGTAGCCTTGACAATGGAGTATTCCTTCTCTTTCAGCGATACCTTAATTTCCATCTCCTTGATAAGATAGTCCGAAGCCTTGTAGACCTTTTCCAGAAAATTCAGCACCTTCTCGGTATTGTCTTTCATCGGTTGGAGCCGCTGGTTAAAATCCTGCAAACCGCCTGCTTCTATAGCTGCAAGGTTGGCTAACTGCTTGTAGTCATCACCCATTTGCAGGGCTTTGTTGGCTTCGGCAAACTTCTGCCGAATCTTGTCGTTGTTCTCCTTAATAGTCAGGTCAATCTTCCCATCTTGTTCGGCTACGATATTGATTTGCTCACTCAGTTTTTCGCGCTCTTGTTTGGCCTCATCGATAGAGATTTTCATCACTTCAATGGGATTAATTGTCCAGACAAGGCCAGCCAGTCTTCGCATAGCCATTTTGAACAGGAAGAATCCGGCAGTGCGAATACTTTTGTTAGAAAGAATGGCAAATAGCGTGATAAATACACCCACCAATAAACCGAAGTATAGGGTGTTTTCCATCGTCTGGATGATAAAGGGCAGAATAGTGCCCCAGAGCTTGAATAATAGCGCTCCTATGCCACCTACTACTAGCCACATCGTCACTTTTTCGGGCGTGGTAAGCGACGATTTAGGTGTTCCGTCTGGTAAAGTTTTGAATTCCATACTCATAATTATTTTCCTTCTAGGTATTGTTTGATTTTAATTACGTCAGCTTCTATTCGGCCTACAAACAGCGCCAAGGTGGCCTGGTAGTTATTCTGCTGGTTATTGATTTTTGCTGTGTCTACCGAAATTTCGTCGTTCAATAAGGCTACCCGGGCATTGTTGGCCTCAATCTTTGCTTGCAATTCCAGAATTTGTTGGACGAACTGTTGGTTAGCAGCCACCAGGGAATCGCGTTCCTGACTCTTTTGTCCTACCGACTGATCTGTTTTTGCGTGTACCTGTCTTTCGAAATCAGTCTGATTGTCGCGAAGCGTCTGCATATATTGCTGTGCAGTATGCAGCAGTATCTGAGTACTACCGCCCATGGCCTGGAAAGTAGCATAAGTAGCCTGGTATAGCTTGTCTTCGGTTAGTCCCAAATTCGCCATGTTTTTGAGCGCCATGGCAAACTCGAAATAATCAGGGCCGGGGAAGTTGGCTTGTTCCAACAACTTTTCAAAGTGTTCTGCGTACTTCTTATCCACTACCCCTTCGGCTGTCTGTGACACTGGTTGATTGGATGGGGGTGTATTGCTTACGCCTGAACTGGTCGGAAGTATGGGCTTAGGCGTTGGGGTAGCTTCGGGCTCTTCATCGCGGATAAAAAAACTCATAATGCGGTTCATTCCGCCAGATTGTTTGTCCATGGTCGTAATTGGTTTAGGTAAAGGTATTAAAATGCGCGAATAAACGAATAGGGACGCTTAAGGCACTTCTAACCTATTCGGAGTCATAACTCCATATAGATGTATGGTTTAAGCGGTTGAGTTAAATTCTTAAGAAGAAAAGCCAGCCTGAGGGGCAGCATCCGTTAGCGCTGCTTTTACGATGACTGTTATTGTTAGAAAAGAGTTTGGGAAATGTT
The DNA here is from genome assembly GCA_040385915.1 of Bacteroidota bacterium. Lineage (GTDB taxonomy): Bacteria > Bacteroidota > Bacteroidia > Cytophagales > ES-bin-26 > ES-bin-26. Next base: position 492 of record JAZKGK010000252.1, on the reverse strand, counting down.
GTCTGCAAAGACAGGAATGCATTTATAAACGATTCCTGTTTTGGATGGGGGAGAAAGATTTTTCTACATTGTTGTATAGCTTCTGCTATTCGGTTAATTAGTTTATAACGTGACGTTTAGCAGCTTGTTGAAGTCCACTTTTGTACGCGCTTGTCATAACTTATCAATTCATACATTGCTTTTGTTTTTTTGAATTGATTTGCCAAAGGTATTGGCTTGCGTATCATTGGCACAATGGATTAGGATGAACGGTCGCCGTGTTTGTCCAGTTCATTTGCCAGATGGAAGAATGGAAAAGAGACAGGATGAGTCTGTTAGCCAAAAGGGGCAAATAAGTAGGTCAATGAAAACTAAAAAGCTGAATATATGCGACTCTATCAACGAAACTAATTGTTAGAGGAGTTAGGCTAAAAGTGCAAAAGTTTACGTTATTTTGTATTGGTTAGGTATTACTATCAGGTTACCTGTATAATTACCTAGGTTAGTAGATTA
>JAZKGK010000251.1:8675-16732 GCA_040385915.1 Bacteroidota bacterium | reverse complement strand
CCGAAGGGCGTATAGCCGGGGCTAGTGTCAGAAAGGACTTTCCCGAAGGCATCGTAGGTTAACTGCTGGCGAACTTCCCCAGTGCTACTTTTCACCACCATCCGTACCGAGCCGCGGATGTCAGAGATGAGATAGTAATCAACGCTGCCTTTGCTTAGCAGAACGGGGGTATAGCCGTCTGCATAAATAAAAGTGTGGATGATGCGGTCATTCTCGTTCAATTCAGCCACTGGTACAGAGCCAACCCCATACACCAGTTTGCTTTTTACTGCCCCGTTGGCATAGCTTGCGATCCGACGGTTCTGAGGATCGTATCGGTAATCCTGAGTTTGGCTGACCCAGGAAGCTGCTTTCAGATTTCCTAAAACATCATATGTATAATTCCGGCTGGATGTAACTTGCTGTGAACTACCAGAGATCGTTTTATTGGTAGTACCAAGAAGCTGGCCTGAGTGGTTATAAGCAAATTCTTTCTTGCGGGTGTTGCCACTCTGCAGCCACGAATAGTTTGTGAGCCGATCATTGGCATACTGATAGGAATAGGCATAACCACCGGTATTGGCCGAAGTTCGGTTGCCAAAGGAATCATATTGATATTGCTCTCTTAGCACATTGTTGGCATACACAGACGTAAGCTGGCCTGCAGCGGTATACGAATAGGTATAATGGGTGGTGCTGCCCTGAATATTTTCAACGGCACTTTTTATGCGCTGCAAGCCATCATATTCATAGTGGGCTTCGTAATAAAGTTGATTCTGAAATGTAACCCGTTGAGAGGTGAGCAGTTCCCAGCTATTGTAAGTCCGGATTTCGGTTATTCCTTCATTGATGATCTGTACTATATTTCCGGAATAAGGCTCCCGGGTAACGGCCATATTGCCCGATTGAATTACCCGTCCGTAGGCATCAAGCAGATAGTTTATAGAAGCGGTCTTTCCTTTTCCGCTGGAAACAGTATTGACCGTTGCCTGAATGCTTAACTTAACTTTCTTATCAGCAAGCTCGGTTGTGGCGTACTGAACTTTTGTATCAACTAAAGCCCAAGAGAGATTCTTGATGCCGCCCTCTAAATAGCACGACAATGAATATTATAGACGAATCCATCATTGTAGACTTGAAAACTAACAGCACACAGCTAGTTTGACATAGAAACTAGCACTTTCCGTGCGCCCTTATAAGGCTTGCGGCCGTGGCAGGTAAGTACGTTGTCCAGCATCATTAAATCGCCTTTTTGCCAAGGCATGGCAACCGCTACCTGGTCTGTGGTTTTTAAAATTTGCTCTACTACCGCTTTCGAAATTTTGGAGCCATCACCGAAGGAAACGCACATAGGAAGCGACGATTCATCATTTTCATAAATCATCATCAGCGTTTCATAAATTTCGGCGTTCAAGTGAGACGGGTGAAACTGATCAATCTGGTTGAACCAAACTTTCTCCCCCGTAACAGGATGCTGAATAATGCCTTTGCTCGGTTGAATGAGCTTCAGGCCACCATCGGGCTGCCACTGAAACTGGATAGAAGCCTGCTGGCAGAACTGCTCTACTTCACTTTTGTTGCTCGTCTCGAAGGTGTCTTGCCAAGAAGGCCCAAAGCCTTGGCCGCCATTCAAATTACGGATATACAAAATGCCTTTTTCCTCAATTTCAGCTACCAGATTGGGGTCCATTTGCTGTACAATTTTCCGACAATCCGCAATGGGTGTTTCTCCTCCCGAGGCGGCGGGTATGGTACAACAGAAAAATATTTTGGCTGGCCATTTATAAGAATACGACAGCTCATTGTGAAGCGTAATGGAGTGATTAGCATCGTATTCGGTAGAAGTATATACCTTGGACGACAGCTTGGTGCGCGGAGAGTTGCCATCTACATAGGCCATAAACCGGCTGGAAATCGAATCCATTACGGTTTCGAAGGTTTCGACCGAGTTAATATTGATCCCTCTGAACAAAATGGCTCCTTTGTCTAACAATTTTGCCTGAATGGACTGTTCGTTTGCCTGATACCAATCAATGAAACGAAGGATGTCGGTATTGTCTTCAAACGACATAATGATGGGGAACTGGTCTTCCTGAATGACCGGTTCCAGCATGTGTAAACTTTCCATGAAATTAATTTTCGTTTAGTAGTAAAAAGGTAAATAGAGAAACCTAAAACTCATTCATTGGCTTGTTAAAGTCATCCAACTCATCGGCTTGGGCATCTAAAGGCAGTAACCGCTGATCGGAGATTGGAAGGTGCGGGTGCAATACGACTTGTTCTATCAGGTAGAGGAAGTCGTCTTTCATTTTGTCGATGGTAGACGGGTAAAACAAATCGGTATTATACTCAATATACCCTTCGATACCGCGGCTACTATCTAAGATTGAGAAGTTGAAAGTCAGGTCAAACTTGCTGGTACTGACATTGGTATCGATGGTTCCTTCGCGAATGAAGGTGGCGTTTTCGTCTTGTACCATGGCCAGGTGGGTATCTTGTAACTGTACCATCACATCAAACAAATTCGACCTTCCCGGACTGTTTTCCAGACCCAAATCCTCTACCAACCGATCGAATGGATACATGGATTGGGGGTAAGTCTTCAGCAAATTGGCTTTGGTGCGCTCCAAGAATGTCTCAAATGGCTCTTCCGCATCCATGATAGATCTCAATCCCATGGTGTTGACGTAAAATCCAATCTGGTTTTCCAGTTCGCGGTGTTCCCTTCCGGCCAGCGGAATGCCGATGATGAGGTCTTTCTGGCCGGAGTAGCGGTAGAGCAACAGCTTTACTAAGGCTATTAAGGTCATGAACAGCGTGGCATCTTTCTGGCTGCTTATTTTTCTGATTTCATCGGCCAAGGCTGCGCCCAGCTCAAACGAAATGATTTCGCCACGGAAGGACTGCAATTCGGGGCGTTTTTTATCATAAGGCAATTGCAGCAGCGGCAAAGGACTCACAAAATACTGCCCCCAGAACGCCCGGTATTCGTCCAGCCGCTTGCCTTGCAACTGAGCGTTTTGCCACGCCGCAAAGTCTTTGTAATGAATCTTTAACGGGTCGAGAGAGTTGGAGAAGTTGTTACTGAAAGCATAGTATAACTTCAGCACCTCGTTCAACAGGATATTCATAGACCAGCCATCCGATACGATATGGTGGGTACTGCACATAATTACGAAGGTAGCTTCGTCCGTTTTCAGCAGTTTTACGCGCAAAAGTGGCCCCTTATCGAGTTGGAAAGGTTGTTCGGCTCTTTCTGCTTCTACCACCGCCTCCATTTCATTTTTTTCCAACAGGCTCAAATCCTGGTATTGGACAGCAAAACCGGTTTGCTCGAAGGGCAGAATTTTTTGGTAGGGTTGGCCGCCTTCATTCACAAACACGGTACGCAAACTCTCGTGTCGTTGCACCAAGGTCTCGAAAGCTTGGCGGAAAGCCGATACATCTACCGCTTCTTTGTAGACGAACATGCAGGAAATGTTGTAGGCTATCTGATCTTCCTCAAACTGATCAACGATCCAGAGCCGGCGTTGGGCGTGAGAAACCGCATACTTGTCTTGTAGCGGAAGCGGCGTAATGGATTGGAATGTCACCGATACGGCTCCAGACAATAGGTTACTGAGTTGATAAATGCTCGGATGAGCGAAAATATCGGCGACCGTGATGAGCTTCCCAAACTTTTTATGTACCCGCCCAATCAGTTGAATCGCTTTTAAAGAATTGCCTCCAATGCGGAAAAATTCGTCGTGTATGCCAATGGTTTCATTGCCCAGCAGTTCTTCCCAAATGGTAGCCATCGACTTTTCAAACTCCGTACTGGGGGCCACATACGCCTCTCCGGCTTTTAGTTGTTGGCCTTGGTTTTTGAGCGCTTTCCTATCAATCTTGCCATTGGGTGTCAATGGAAGGCTGTCGACCATAATAAACCGCGAAGGCAAGGCATAGCTTGGCAAGCGGCTTTCCAGGTATTCGCTGAATTGGGTAACGGTTGCTTCAATATTGTCTTGCAACACCAGATAGGCATCCAGGCTGCTTTCTCCGCTTTTGTCTTGGTCTAACACAACGGCACAAAATTTCACCGCCGAATAAGTGGCCAGGATCGCTTCTACTTCGTCGAGTTCTACCCGGAAGCCACGAATTTTCACTTGGTTATCTACCCGTCCTAAAAATTCGATGTTGCCATCCGAACGGAGGCGGCCTAAGTCTCCGGTGCGGTACAGCCTTTTAGCCGCTTCGCCTTCCATAGATAAGTCAATAAATTTTTCGTTGGTTAAGTCCGTCCGGTTGAAATAGCCTTTGGCTACTCCCAATCCGCCGATGCAAATCTCACCCACCACGCCATCAGGCACGCATTCCGTTCCGTTCAGGAAGTACACCTCCGCACCCGGAATAGGCTTACCGATGGAGACAGCCTCCTGCTTTTCGTCGAGCTGCTGCCCTACCGGATAATAGGTAGAAGTCATGGTGCATTCGGTTGGCCCGTATTGGTTCACAAGCAATGCCTGCTGCCCAAACGATTGCTGCACCTTTTGCGCCACCACCGTAGTCAATACTTCGCCACTCACCAGAATTAACCGAACCGATGGGCAGGTCACTTGCGCTTGAAGCAACTGGTTGGCCAACCCGGAAAGCAAGAAGGGAACGGTACTGAGCAAACAAGTGACTTGATTGGCTTGAATGGCTTCTAATAACTGAGAAAATTCCCGCGAATCGTTCCCCATCACGACTTGTGCGCCTACCACCAATGGGCCAAAGGTATCCCGAACCGAAGCATCGAAACCCGCCGGAGCCAATTGCAAGACGACATCCGCAGAACTGAGGTCGAAAGTATTTTTGAGGTAACTTAAATAGTTGATGACACCTTCATGCCTGGCCAATATTCCTTTGGGTTGCCCAGTCGAGCCAGACGTATAAACGATATAGGCCAGCGAATGGGCAGCTATAGCCAGCGAAACGTTCGTCGTCGCTTCGGTGCGTAAGTCGTCTTTTAGCTGATCTGCCACCAGTAATTCCCAGGCTCCCTTTTCTACCAACGATTGTAATGCTTGTTGGGTAATCAATATCGCTGGTGCTGTTTCGCCAAAGATAAAGTCCAGGCGAGTGGCTGGCGCTGACGGATCGACCGCTACGGACACCGCACCTGCTTTCCATATTCCCAGCATAACTGCCACCATGTCAGCCGATTTCTCCATCAGAACTCCAACTAACTGCTGGGGCTGAACGCCTTTTTTGATGAGGTAATGCGCCCACTGATTTGCTCGCTGGTTTAGCGCCTGGTAGGTAATCGTTTCTCCTGCCTGCACAATCGCAATGGCTTCCGGCGTGCGCTCAACCTGCGACTCGAATAAGGCGTGAATTGCTTGCTCCGTGGGTAAGGTGTCCTTGCTTGCAGTCCATTTGCTCCGCTGCTGTTCCTTCTCCTCGTCGGATAGCAGTGAAATTTCCGTTAATTTCTGGCTGGAATCGGCGGTCAGTTGCTTCAACAATGTTTTAAAGTAATCCGAAAACCGGACAATGGTTTCCCGCTCGAACAGGTCGGTGTTATAATCCCATTCAAATTCAAAATCTTCCTCTAACTCAATGACGTTGAGCATCAAATCGTAAGGAATAAAACTTAAAGGAGTCGACACAAACCGCGTTTCCAGTTGATCCAATGGTGGGAACGGCTCCATCGGGTCCATATTAAAGATGGCTCTGGTAAAGGGATTGTTAATCATATTTTCCTTTTTGCTGAGCTGATCTATCAATTCAGCAAAAGAAAAGTTTTCGTTTTCAAATCCATCAAACACGAGGTTCCGAGTAGACTTCAACTGGTCGGAAAAAAGCGCGTCTTGCTGGAATTGATAGCGGATGGGAAGTAAGTGCGAGCAATAACCGGCCACGGTTTCGCTATTGTTCAGGAATCGCTTCGCCGAAGGAATGCCAATCACAAAATCATCCTGTCCCGACAGCTTTTGCAAAAGCACCGCCCAAGCGGAGAGCAAAGTCATAAACAAGGTGCTGTTGTTTTTATGACCCATCTTTTTCAAATCCTGCATCAATTCCCGATTCAGGCTTTCGTTTAACCTGGCACCATTGTAGGTTTTCAGGAGCGGACGGGCAAAATCAATGGGTAAATTTAAAGCAGGAATGGTATCAGCAAACTTGCCTAGCCAGTAAGTCTGGGCTTTGGCCTTTTTTATCGGATCTCCTTTTTCCAGTAAATCAACAAACGCACTGAATTGCATAGGCGAAGGCAGATTAGGCGTCTGGCCCTTACTCAAGGCCGCATAAATCAACCCCAATTCTTTTAATACCAGCACAATAGACCAGCCATCTAACATGATGTGATGCACCGTGAAGGCAATGACATGCTTTTCTTCAGCTAATTTAATCAGGTGACAACGAAACAGCGGCGCTTGGGTGAAATTAAACGCAGTCCGGCTTTCCTTTAAGTTCCATTGTTTCAATTGTTCGGCATGCGCCGCTTCGTCCAGGTGCGAAAAATCAACGAAACCACAGGTAACAGTGAGCGATGGCATTACTATCATTTGGTTGCCATCTTCGCTGAAGCAGGTTCGCAGCATCTCGTGGCGCTCCACCAGCCTAGCCAGGGTTTCATCCAGGAATCTACGATCAAATGGCCCGTTGAGCGCCAGGTTAGATGAGAGATTATAGGCAATAGAACCCGTTTCGTCCATCTTGGTCAACAGCCATAGTTGCTTCTGCGCGAGCGTACTAGGCAGGATAAGGGGCTCTTTTGATTGGCTAGCCAAGGCAGAAGATTGGCTTTTAAATCCTTGCAAAAAACCGCCTTCTTCCAACTCCTCTACGCTCTCTTTTACTTTGGCAATCAATTGGGCAATGTCCTCTTGGGTATGGGCAGTAGACAGGAAACAGTTGCGTCCTTCCCAGACATAAACCCCTTTTTCGAGTAAATGATAAAACAGTAAGTCGATGTTGCCTTTGGAAGCAAACCGGAACAAAGAACCAAAGTTGACAATCTGGATGGTAAGCCCCTTTTGGGTAAAGAACTGGTTTAATTCAAGTGCTAGGTTTGCGGTTTTAGTGTTCAATTCCGCTTGCAAAGCCGGTCCTTTGGCGTGCAATTCCCGCAATACGGCCAAGGAGGCGGCCATCGTCAAGGGATGTTTGCAAAACGTTCCGGCAAAAAAGGTAGTCTCTTCTTTCGGATACGATACATCGCCGTACTTCCAGCTTCCACCATCAATTCGATCCATATACGCAGCCTTGCCAGCTACTACCCCAATGGGAAGTCCGCCGCCAATCACTTTTCCATACGTCACCAGATCGGCCTTGATCCCAAAATGAGCTTGCGCGCCACCCGGATGGATTCGGAAGCCAGTAATCACTTCGTCAAATATCAGCGCAATACCGGCTTCTGCGGTAAATTCTCTTAGTTGGGTAAGAAATTCCTGGGGCTGTAAATGCGGGCGACGGCTCTGCACGGGTTCTACCAACACCGCGGCCAATTCGCCCTGGTATAGTCTCAGCAAATCAAACGACGCCGGATTATCATAATCCAGTACAATCAAATCCTTTACCGTGTTGTGGGTCACGCCTGGCGCTACCGCCGTTCCCTCAGGATTTTCGTTGAGCACTTTGGCCGTTCCCAATACGCCGTCGAAATGGCCGTGGTAGGCTCCGGCAAACAGCGCAATCTTCTGGCGGCCCGTATGGGTACGCGCCAACCGCATGGCCGTCATAATGGCTTCGGTACCAGAATTGCAAAAGGCTACGCGCTCCACGCCAGTCATTTTCGATAGCAGCAAGGCTACTTCAGCCGCCGTGTCAGACTGTGGCCCCAGTTGGATGCCATAAGTCATTTGCTCCTGCATGGCCTTTTCAATGAAGTCGGCATTATGACCGAAGAGATTGACGCCGAAGCCCATGGAAATGTCGATGTATTCATTGCCATCGATATCCCAGATTTTAGAACCTTTAGACGCTTTCCCTACGATTGGGTACAGCATTTCTTTGGTTGTATAGCGAAACCCAGCCGAGGCACGGTTATCAGCAAAGTAGGGTCGGCTTTCGTCGGTAAATGCTTTCGACTTGGCCGTACGAACGCTCAACCG
>JAZKGK010000251.1:0-8575 GCA_040385915.1 Bacteroidota bacterium | reverse complement strand
AGGGTCGGCTTTCGTCGGTAAATGCTTTCGACTTGGCCGTACGAACGCTCAACCGATCAATCAGGGCTGCAAGATGTTTTTGCTGCTTTTCGGTCAAGCCTTTGTTTCGCAGTTCTTCAATGCTGGTGGCACCATTTTCTTCCCTGGAAACTTTGTTTCGGAAAGAAGCAAACGGATCGATTAACTCGTGCTTGGGGGCTTTGACTGGCGTATAGGGATGCGCTACTGCCTGCGTACCCTGCACAACAATGGCGTCCTCACGGCTGGCTTTCACCGGCTGCTTTTCTCCTCTTAACAGCGATATTAATTGAGAATTCAGGGCTAATTGCTGTTCAATGATTTGATTGAGTGCGCCACTATCTGCACCCGTCAGGGCTAAGGCGGGCGCTTCGTAGGTAGCTACTTTATCCAGTCCATTCGATGCAGGAAGCACTTCTTGGGTCTGAATGGCGGGAACCTGAACTTGACTGGCAATGTAGGCGGCGAGGAGATCAATGCTTTGAAATTCATCAAAAAACATGCGGAGAGGAATCTCCAGCCCAAAAGCCGTATCAATTTTTTTGCCTGCTTCCATCAATAAGATGGAATCGGCGCCCATTTCCAGAAAGGGCAGGCTGGTACTGATATCCGCAGGATTTTCTTCCAGCAACTCAGCCAGAATAGAAATGAGTTTCGATTGAACTTGATTGATTGCTAAGGTCTTCACTGTTTCAGGAGGGGGAAAAGAAAGCGCGACCGGGGTGCTAACCGATGCTACGAGCGTTTGGCCAGTAATCGCTTTGTGGTTGGTAATCCAATATGATTTTCGCTGAAAGGGATAGGTGGGCAAGCTTATTTTCCGACAAGCATACGCTTTATCAAAGCTGTCCCAATCGGGGTTATACCCAGCAGCGTACAGTTGAGAAAGACTATCCAGCAATTGATTCCAGTCATTTGCCCGAGGCGAAAGGGAGGCCAGTGCCAGGGTCTGGCTACTCGCGTCTATTCTTTTGCTCATGCCAATCAATGCTGGGCTGGGGCCAATTTCCAATAAGGTATTGATTCCCATCGCCATGAGTGATTCCACACCTTCGCTGAATCGGACGGTTGAACGAATTTGGTTAACCCAATACGTAGGGTCGCTCATTTCCTGGTCAATCAGCTTGCCCGTTTGGCTAGAAACGATATCGATTTCTGATTCAGCATAAGTAATGGTTCGAGCAATGGCCTCAAAGTCAGCCAATATGGGTTCCACCAGGGGCGAATGAAAGGCGTGGGAAGTAGCTAACTCCCTGGTAAGAATGCCTTTCTCTTTGAAATCGGCCATTAAACGGTCTAAGATAACCCCTTCGCCAGCCACGACCACATGGCTTTCTCCATTAATGGCAGCGATAGAAACCCGGCCAGCCAATGACTGAATCGCTTCCTGGACAATGGATTCCTTCGCCAATACCGATGCCATTTTTCCACCGGCGGGCAAGGCTTGCATTAATTTGCCGCGCAAGGCCACCATTTTCAAGGCATCTTCTAGTGTTAGAATGCCAGCCAGGCAGGCCGCTACGTATTCGCCTATGCTATGTCCGAGCAAAACCGTCGGTTTCACGCCCCAGCTCAGCCATACTTGGGCTAAGGAATATTCAATCGCGAATAAAGCCGGTTGAGCAAAGGCCGTTTGGTCGATCAGCCGGGAGCCATCTTCCGCATGGTATAAAATATCGAGCAGCGGGGTATCCAGGTAATTGGCCAGCAGGTCGTTGCATTGATCCAAGTGCTGCCTAAAAACGGACTGGGTATCATAGAGTTGCCTGCCCATTCCCGGATACTGTGAGCCCTGACCGGTAAAAAGAAAGGCCACCTTTGGTTTCCCTGGTTCTGTCGTTTCTTTAGAAAAATGGATATGAGAAGATTTCTTTTGCGCTGTCAGGAAAGTAGATAGCGCGTCTTGGGCCTCTTGGGCTGAGGAAGCTTGGATGGATAAACGATGGTCAAAATGTTCCCTTGCCGTATTTGCCGTATGGCAAACGTGCATAAAATCGACCGTTGGATGGCTTAACAGATGCGTAAAATACTTCTCCGCTAATTGCTTTAATGCCGGTTGGCTTTTGGCCGATAGGCAAAGCAGGTGCGCAGGTCGGGGCGTTTCGCTCTTTGCTTGAACGTGGCTAAAGGCGTCTGCCTCTTCTAAAATCACGTGCGCGTTGGTGCCACTAAAGCCAAAGGAACTCACGCCAGCCCGTCGCTTTTCGCCACGGATCGGCCAGGGCATGGTTTGGTCAACAATCTTTAGGGGATATAACTGCCAATCAATATGCTTGCTGGGGTTTTTGAAATGCAGGTTGGCGGCAATTTTTTGTTTCTGCAAACATAAGATCACCTTCATCAAACCAGCGATGCCAGCCGCCGACTCCAGGTGTCCGATATTGGATTTGGCCGTACCGACCAACAGTGGCGAATCAGCAGAGCGGCCTTTGCCAAATACCTGCCCTAAGGCGCCCAATTCAATGGGATCGCCCAACGACGTACCGGTGCCATGGGCTTCCAGGTAATCAATATCCGCCGGTTTCAGATTGGCGCGTTCCAGCACCTTTCTGAGTAGTTTTTGCTGCGCGGGTCCATTCGGCACGGTCAAGCCACTACTGGCTCCATCCTGACTTACGCCCGACGTTCGAATCACGGCTTTAATATCGTCGCCGTCAGCTATGGCATCCGATAATCTTTTGAGCACAATCATGCCACAGCCTTCACTACGCACGTACCCATCGGCTGCCTGGTCGAATGATTTGCAACGCCCATCTTTGGCCAACATTTGGGCGCGGGTAGTAGCAATAGAGCCAAATGGCGTTAAAAGCAAATTAACTCCGCCCGCCACGGCCTGTTTGCATTCTTGGTTTCGCAAACTTTGGCAGGCCAGGTGAATGCTTACCAACGACGACGAACAGGCCGTGTCGATGGCCATGCTAGGTCCTTGAAAACCCAGCAGATACGATACCCGGCCAGCGGCGACATTCAGCGAATTGCCGGTACTGAAAAAGGAATCGATGTGCTCGGTGTCTCCCGACCCAATAATTAAGTTGCCATATTCGGCCTGCGTTATACCAACAAATACGCCCGTATCTTCGATTCTCCGCTCGCCTATGCTTCCGGCATTTTCCAAGGCTTCCCAGCTCACCTCCAATAACAACCGCTGCTGAGGGTCCATGCTTTTGGCCTCGCGCGAGGATATTCTAAAAAAAGAAGCATCGAACTGGTCTACATGGTCCAGTAAGCCCGCATAAGGCACAAAATCGCCTTTGGAAATTCCTTGGTAGGTACTTAGGTCCCAGCGGTGATCAGGCACTTCTTTGATGGCATCTATTCCATTCTCCAACAATTGCCAATAGGCCTCTGGCGTATTAGCTCCGCCAGGAAACCGGCACCCCATCCCAATGATGGCAATCGGTTCGGTCTTCTCCCTTTCATAACGCTCTATTTTAGCATTATTTTCCTGGAGTGCCCCAAGCGCTTTCTTTAATAATAATTCGACGGACATAGGATATAGGTATTAGGCGAATTAGGTATTCTTTTGTCGCTCCTAATCATTGGTAGCAGTAGGTGTAGACACCGCGGCATGGCTTTTGTTGAGCCGTCCCCCGTAGAGCTACGATTAGGACACAACTTTTTAGACGAGTTTGCTGCTCCATCGGAGCACCCTGTTTGTAGAAAAGTTGCTCGAAAACTGGTTTTGGCTCCTTAGGAGCCTCCTCAATTTAAGCGAAATAGAACACAGGAGGCTCCCGCTTCGGCGGACCGAATGGAGCCAAGACTGGGCCTTATTCGTCGCTATAAACAGGGCGCTCCGATGGAGCGTGTAGTTGTGTCCTAATCGTAGCCCCCGTAGAGACGTTGCAATGCAACGTCTTTAAACGCCCTGCACAATTGCTGTCGGATATAAACGGAATACAACCGCATGAAACGGGATGGCAAAGACGTTGCAATGCAACGTCTCTACGGTTGGCTAACCCGCCCCATTTATGATTTCTGGAGCTATTTTTCCCTTAGCCTGACGGCTGCGGTGTAGACACCATGTAGCCAAAATCAGGTTTTAGGCGTATCAGTTATTCTTGTTAATCTCTGCTTCGAGCAACATAGAAAGCTCAGCGAACGACAGCTCTTCTGCTTCCTCAGTAGCTACCACTTTTTCAGTAGCTGGTTTGGCTCCGTTTTCTGCAAAATCCAATGGCAGCACCTCTTGTATCAGGTAGTTAGCCAGGCTTTGAATGGTAGGGAAATCAAAGCCAAGCGTAGAAGGGAGCGTGCAAACCAGTTGGTTTTCGAGGCGTGCCTTGAATTCCAAAGCCATCAAAGAATCAAAGCCCATTTCGAAGAAGCCTCGATCTATGGCGGGCAAACTTTCTTTGTCCCACTTGAGGACCTGGGCTATTTCTTGCTGAAGAAATGCGATTAATTGTTCTTTTCTCTTTTTGGCTGGTGCCTTTTCCAAGGTATGGAAGAATATCTTTTTTGCACTCGGTTCAGCCAATTGACCGGGCAAGGGCATGTCAATATTTTCAAATAACTTATCAATGCCCAAAACGGTAAACAAGGGCTTTAAACGAGTCCAATCAATCTGGGCAATGGTAACCTGCGGTTTCTGGCTCTGCAACACCGATTCCAATTCTTTAAATGCTTGCGCTGGCTGCATCGCCATGATTCCAGCCTGTCCCAATAGCTGTTGCTCTTGCGCTTTTTCAGGAGAATCATCGAGCCAAAGCCCCCAGTTGACACTCGTTGCTGGCAATCCTACGCTTCTACGATAGTGGCATAAAGCATCCAAAAAATGATTGGCAGCGGCATAATGCGCTTGGCCTTTGGAGCCCCAAACCGAGGAGATGGATGAAAAACACAAGAAGAAATCCAGCTTATGGGCGGCACTTAATTCATGCAACAGCCAACCGCCCACCACCTTTGAGGCAGCCAGGTTTTCAAACGCTTCCAGAGTTAAAGAGGCAATCGGCTGGAAGCCAGTAATGCCTGCGGCGTGAATGATGCCAGCGAGTGGTTTTCCCTGTCCTTCCATGGCCTGAAACACGTGCTGCATGTCTTCCTGGTTCGTTACATTTCCCTGTAGAGCCAACACGGTAACGCCTGCCTGTTCCATTTCCTGAAGCGCCAACTGAGTAGCCTCCGTCGGTGCGTTTCGCCCCACCAAAGCAAGACAACGCGCTCCCTGACTCACTAACCAGCGGGCTACTTTCCAGCCTACATGGCCTAACCCGCCTGTCACCAGGTAACAGCGATCTGGTGACAGAACCAGCTTTTGGGTCGTAATTTTATCTAATGGAGTTAAGCGAGGCACAAAAGCCTGTCCTTTTCGCAAGGCCAGTTGCTGCTCTCCTTGCCCGTTTAAGATGGTAGCAATGAGCTGAGCGCCTTGTTCGGCATACGCCGTAGCGTCGATGTCGATGAGGCCACCCCAATGTTTAGGATATTCTAAGGCGATGACTTTGCCCATTCCCCACAACACAGTCGGGAGCAGGGATTGGATCGTATCGGTCGGGGTTGCCTGAATGGTTTCCTTGGTAATCAGCCATAGCTTACCATTGTTCAGATGGGGAGCAAGGATACATTCTTTAACCAAATTCAATACACTTCCTCCCAGAAAACGCTGTTCTTTTTCAAGGGAAAAATGGGTGTTGGTGGAAACCGTTGGCAAATCGAGCGCCCACAAATAAACGAGTTGAATAGCGGTGTCTTTCTCTAGGGAAATCGCCTGGAATAATTGCTGAAAGTCGTCTGGATTGTTAGGATTCAGGAAAAATGTACCCTCTTCCCTTTTCTCAAAGCGCTCTCCGATTTTCACCAAGTAGCAAAGCTCTCCCCTTTCCGCGATAAGGTGAGCCAATACATCGGCCAGTCCTTGCTGATCGGCAAAAAGAACCCAGGTCTTGGCAGGTTGAGTAGTAGTTGACTGAACGGCGGAAATAGGATTCCAAACCAGTTCGTATTGCCAATTGGTTGACTTCGCAGCCTGACTTTCGTTCTTATAGGCAAGCAATTCCAGTAATTCTGGAAGCAAAGCCAGCTTATCCTGTGTCATTCCACCAGCTTTGGCAATTTGGCGAATGACTTCCTCGGTATTTCCTTGGCTTAGCAAGTCCATTAACGACGAGGAAGAGCCATTTCCTGAGGCAGATACTTTTCGGGCAGGTTGATTTTCTACCCAATACTTTTTACGTTGGAAAGGATACGTGGGCAAATTGACCTTTTTACGGGCATATCCTTGGTCTAATCCCAGCCAATTGATCTCTACTCCAGCCAAATGCAAACGGCTCACGCTGTTCAGCAATTCTTGCCAGTCCGAGCTATCTTTCCGCAAACTATGCATCCATTTGCCCTTATCAGCGGATGGTTGGCTGTCCAAATCGGCCAACATCGGGTGCGCGCCCAACTCCAGCAAGACATCGCAATCTTGTTGATTTAAATATTCTTTCGTGTCCTGGAACAAGACCGTTTTCTCCAACGAATCTTGCTCAGCTATAAGCCCTAAGGCAGCTTCCAGACTGTGCTTGCCCGATGCGACATTAGCTATATATTCACCTACACTATAGTCCAGTATCACCTGCGGTTGTACTCCCCACGAAACCCACAACTGATACAACGCATACCCGACCGCAAAAATGGCTGCTTGAGCATACGAAGGCTGATGAATCATTTCAGTCACCTCTCCTTCTCCATACAATACCTCCAATAGCGAGGGTTGTAATTGACCTTGCAGTACCTCATCACAAGCTTGCATCGCTGAGCGGAATACGGCTTGGCTACGGAACAGCTCTCGTCCCATCCCTGGATATTGCGAACCTTGGCCAGTAAACAAAAAGGCAATACGCGGGGAATGAGAACCAGTCGTATGTCCTTGATTAAGGCCCAATGAAGCATTTCCTGCAATAAAGGACTGGAGTTGTTGTTGTAATTGAGCGACATCTTTGGCTTGAAAAGTCAATCGATGTGCAAAAGGCGACCGCCCGGTATTTGCTGAATAAACCACATCAGCCAGTTCTACGGATGTTGTTTGACAATAATTCAAATATCGCTGCGCCAACTGCTGCAACGCGAGCGGATCGCGTGCCGAGAGTGCCAGCAAATGGCAGGGGCGTTCGACTGGCGCTGGCTCGATAACCGGCTTGCCTTGCAAGGGCGCTTCTTCCAGGAGGAAATGGGCATTGGTGCCACTCAAGCCAAAAGAGCTAATGCCCGCGATGCGTTTCCCGTTTACTCCTGCCCAAGCAGCAAGTTTGGTGGGGATAGCAATAGGCCATTTTCCCCAGTCTATATGCGCATTGGGCGTTGAAAAGTTAAGATGCGGAGGAATTTGCTTGTGTTGCAAAGCTGCCAGTACTTTCAGAAGGCCAACGATTCCGGCGGCAGCTTCTAAGTGGCCAACATTCGTTTTTACTGAACCTACCCACAATTTATTTTCAGGAGTCCGACCAACCGTTAAAACATCGCCAATGGCCTCTATTTCAATCGGATCGCCCAGCGCGGTTCCGGTGCCGTGGGCTTCTACATAACTCACTTCCTGCGCGCTTACGCCAGCATTTTCCAGGGCTTTTTTAATAACCATCGCTTGCGCCTTTCCATTCGGAACGGTTAGCCCGCTGCTTCGGCCATCGTGATTCACCGCCGAACCTCGAATTACGCCCAAAATGTTATCCCCATTCTTAACGGCATCCGACAGTCGCTTCAACACGATCATCCCTCCTCCTTCGCCTCGCACATAGCCATCGGCCTCATTACTAAAGCTCTTACATTGCCCGGTAGGCGATAAGGCTTGGGCATTGGACAGGAAAATATGGGTAGCAGGCGAAATAATTAGTTGCACTCCCCCAGCCAAGGCCATCTGGCACTCGCCTTGCCGTAGACTCTGACACGCCAGGTGGGTGCTAACAAGCGAAGAAGAACAGGCGGTATCTATGGCAATGCTTGGCCCTTGAATCCCAAGCGAATAAGACAATCTACCTGCCGAGAAACAGGTGCCGTTACCCATGCCAACGTATGCATCAATTTTATCAAAATCGCCATTGGCCGCCACTTGAGCGTACTCATTCTGACCAATGCCTACAAATATGCCCGTTTGAGTAGCGTGTAAATTAGCCGGAGCCACGCCTGCATTTTCTAATGCTTCCCAGGAAACTTCTAACAACAGACGCTGTTGAGGATCAAGACTAATGGCCTCGCGGGGAGAAATGCCAAAGAATTCGGCATCAAATGCGTCAACTTGGTCAATAAATCCGCCATGGCGTGCATACATTTTGCCTGGTATGCCAGGGCTCGGATGATAGAAGGAAGCGATGTCCCAGCGTTGGGCTGGCACTTCATGAATGGCATTTTTTCCTTGGCTCAACAATTGCCAAAACGTCTCCAAATCATTCACGCCTCCCGGAAACCGGCATCCTACGCCGATAATGGCAATGGGCTCTGCGTAATCCGCCTTCGAGGTTTCAATCCCTTTATCTACTTGTTGAATGGGTTTGCTAGCCGTTTTTTCATTCCAAACCAACACTTCGTCCAACAGATACTGCGCTAGGGAATGTACAGTAGAATAGTTGAACAAGGCAGT
>JAZKGK010000250.1:0-4650 GCA_040385915.1 Bacteroidota bacterium | reverse complement strand
GCGTCCATCAGTTCCTGCAAGGTGTAAAATGGCACGGGCGGGTTGAAATACTGCGCTAGCTCGAACCATATTTGCGCCTGCACCCGCTCAATGTCAGCATCGGGCGCTACTTCCACGTCCGCGCAGACGGCTATATCTTCCACGTCCACCCCTTTTACGCGGCAATAGTCTTCTTCCAGGTTGCGGTGGGCGTGCAAGGTAGTTTTGGCTTTAGCTACGGCCTGCGCTATCTTCAGCAGTTTGTGGCGGTACTGTTGTACAAACCCGATGACTGCCTGGGCATCGGGAGGAAGTTGGCACAAAATACTTTCGATGGAATATTGGAATGGAGAGGCGACTGGATCGTTCACTTGCAAAGCCTTCTTGCTTACCTCATTACCAAACAGCCGCAAGGCCGCATTTTCGATAAGCAGCGCCGGGCCGGAATCGAAAGTTATTTTCAAAGAGGCATAAAAGACATCGCGCCAGTAGCGGGTTAGCTCAGTTTCGGCTACCGTATTATTGGCCGTTTTGCTGCGCGAAAGCTTTTCTAGGGTAATGCTGGTGATTTTTCGGGTAAATGCTTTGGTAGTCGTGTTGAAATGAATAAAGTCGAGATATGGCTGTTGGTCGAGTAATTCCCAAGCCGGAAAGCGCAGTTCCAGGGTCAAGGGATATTGGTTATTGTCGCTGTCTTTGACAAAGACAGTCTGTTCAATTTTGCGGTCGTTCAGGTCGCCCAACACCGGATCGGCTTCTAGTTCGAGCAGGACTTCGTACAAGCCAAGCGGATCAACTTTTTTGAATGGCAGGTTCGGGTTGATGGGTTTTTGGTAAGAAAGCATGAGCTGCTCCTCCTCGCACCAGGCATAATAATGCAGGTCGCAGGCGCAGGCTTTACAGAAAACCCAGGCATTGCGCACCATTTCCAGGTCAATAAGCAGCCGGCGGAAGTCGCCGGGCGTGCAGGGATTGATGGTCAGGATTTCCCTTGCAGTAAAAAACGCTTGGTTGGGAAAAGGCTGACTGGGATCTGACGAAGGCGTAGCAGGAGCCAGGATGTCCTTCATATCCCAACCCAGGCGATAAACCAGGTCGGTAATGGCGTAACAGAGCGCTTCGAGAATGGTAATGCCAGGGTCGTGCGGGTTATAATCCGTCCATAGGCGGCTACCCATCTGTTCGATAAAGCCAATCCCCGTCCGGCGGAGGTAGTAATAATCCTCGGCAGGCTTCAGCACGGGCTGTTTCGGTATCGTTATGGGTGTTTGGCTCATGCTTCACAAGGACATTTTTCGTGAGGTGTTTCTTCCTCCGCAGGTTGAATGGGCGTGATTTCGTGTTTTTTGGCTGGGACGGAAACCAGGATGGAAACCGCCTTCGAGCCTTCTATTTCTTGGCGGTCGCTGTTGCCAGTTTCGCTGTGGAATAATTGGAAGTCAGTTAGATAGTCCACATAGGGCTGCTCTTCCACGAAATTTATCAGGACTGACTTGTAAATTTTTCCACCAAAAGAAGGGCTTCCACCACCCGGAAATGCCCATGGGGACAGGAACCGAGTGATGGCTTCCTTCAGCTTATTCGTGTAAAACGTTTCGTCGAATCCCTCGTACAGCCGCACTTTAAAGCTGACCCGCACCTCCTCGAACTGCGGGTTTTTCACGTGCAGTTTTACAAAGCAAGACAGGCGTTTTTTCAAAAAGTCCTCTATATCCTTTAATAAGCCCAAACTGGTGTAGGGCCGCAGTGGGTCGCGCAGGTTATGAAATTGCTGATTGGGAATAGTCACGAGGCTGACATGGCCGGGAGCTAACTCTTTGTAAATGCCCTCTTTAGGTTCGTAATGCGTGTGGTTGAGGCATTTTACTTTATAAATCTGCGGAAATGCTTCCAGCACTAAGTGCTCGTAGTCCCAAAGCGTGATCGCCCGGTCTTTGTGCCGCAACCGCTCACTCACGCGGGTATAAAAGTCGTCGGAGGCTTCCTGTCCGCGCCCGCCGAAAGAGTCAAATGGCTGTACCACTTTTTTGACGGCAGCGCTGGGCTGGTCGAGTTTGCTGATCGTGCCGGTAGCCAGCACCTTGGCTGGAAAAGCCGGATCATTGGCTTGGTTGGTGAAAGTAGCCCTCAGCGCTTGGGCAGCAACCGTCAGGAGGCGGCACACAGCGGCACTTTCTTCAGCCACCGCCAGCCGTATCCAGTGGATGCCGGTGGGAAGCAGTGTGTTGGTGGCCGTTGCCTCGCGGGGCATGGCGAAGGTGACGATGCCGGAATTGATCAGCCCTTTGGTTTGGTCTTCTACCGCATCTTTGCTGAATTCTATCCATTCGTTGCCGTGCAAATAGCTCCAATGGATATGCGGGACGGGTTTTTGCGCCAATGGGTCGGCGGTGCCATCGGCTACCTGGAAAAGCAAGGCCAGGTTTTGGGGCGGCAGCAGGCCAGTAATGCCCACGTAAAATTCGGCTTCGTGGCTGACCGCATAACCTTTTGGCAATTTGTCATCCGCCGTATTGAGGTGTTTGAGTTGGGCTAACAAATAAATGGCCGTATCAGGAGCCTTCGTTTCCGTTTTTAAGTAAGGATGCTGTTCTGCCTGCCCGAAAGGAGCGAGGTGGAAAAAACGGGTTTCACGGTTATCAAATACTTTCTTGTTGGCAGTATCGAACCGGATGGTTTGCACCGCAACGTACCTTACTGATATCGCTTCTATCTCTGGCGTGTAGGGCTCCGTGGGTTTCACGGGAGTGCCGTTTTTAGCAATGGCTATAAAATAATCAGCCAGTGCTTCCCGGTATTGTTTATGGCCCAAGCCCCAGGGAAGTGCCAGTCGCACGTAGCCGGTTTTTGCCTGGATGGAATAAGGCGCATCGATCTGGAATTGCGGCTGGTCCTGCTTGTTAAACTCACCCACTGGAGGCTTGAGGTTGATCGTTACATCGTTATTGCCATCAAAGAGCATTTGTGAAATGAGGCTATCCCATTTTCCTTCTTTCAACCACGTTACGTTTATCCAGGGAACGGCTTTTGTATACCAATCATATACTGCTTCAGGATAGTCTTGTTCCGAAGGCAGGTACGCAACCGAGGCAATATCAGGAATGTTTTTCCATCGAATGGTTACCTCGCAAGTAGCCAGATTTTTTTTCTGGAATATCTCCTGGCTGCTCAGAATGAGTGAACTGCCTGCCTCGGGTTGCGATCCAAAGGGCTGGAACGGTTTGGAAGCATCGACAGGGCCGAAATCGTTCGATAACAAGAGATTTTTCACCTCGTCAACGTTTACCTGAAGCTGAATCTGCTGAATCTGGGTATTTTCAAATAGAGGGAATGCAAAGCTGGAAGCTGGGTTATGTACCAACTTCACAAGCATAACGGGTGTGGTTACCGCCAAGTCGTATCCGTGTACTTTTTTGTCATAGGCTACTACTGCGGGTTCGTCTCCCGCCAATGATAACACGATCCGGAAATTACTGCCACTGGTTGCCTGGAAGCTGGCGGGAGTTTTGTCAATCCAGGCTTTTTCACCGGAAAAGGAGCAGCGGATGGCCGTATTCCATTCTATCCCTATGACTCCGCTATACCCGCTTACGGTAAAATTCAAGGTCACCTCCCGTTTCCCCTCGGCCATCAACAAATAATGCGACGCGATAGCAAACCCCACTTCCGCTTGAGGCATCCTGATTTCCGTTAGCTCTCCATCTATGTATATTTTATTAAAAAATGGATGCCAGGACTGATCCACTGAGGTTAATATCGAGTTCAGGCCATCGTCCGAATTGGCCACTGGAGAAGCATAGATCCGGCCCTCGTGTGCTGTGGTCGGTGCGGTGGTTCCCACTATTTCGCTGCCGTGCCGATAGACCGTCTTCAAGGCTGTCACTTTCGCCTGGTTTGCTACAAATTCGCGGTCATTAGCAAAAAAAACGTCCTTGCCTAAGTCATCCTTTCCGGCTTTGAACAGTTCGTTGTGCTCCAGCAAATGCGATTCTACGTGTTTCGCTAGTTCCAGCAGCAGGTGGGCGTGGCCTGGTTCCGCCGGTTTTTCGCGCAGGCGCAAGATGTCACGGTAATAAAAATCAAGGTGCCGTTTGGTAAGCGTATTTGTTTCCTGGCGGGTGTATTCCTGCAAGCGCAGAAACGCGAGGAAGAGCGCATAATGCGGTTCGTGGCGATCCCATTGGGTAAACGTGTCTTCTAAGGCCAATTTGGCATCGGCGACCACGCGGGCATATACTTTCAGGAATTGGTCAAAAATGGAGGTGAACAGGTTGTGCGTAGCGATGTGGTTGACTTTGTCGAAAACACTCGCACCCAACCCATAAACTGAGTTGTCCGCAGGCACGGCAGTTTTATACGCTGGCCAATCGGCAGCGCTGCCCGTTATCCACTCCTTAGATAAGCCTGTCGCATATACCTCGCTAAAACCAACTGTTGTGCTGCCCAATATGACTAAATCAGGCTGGACATCGGCCACCAGGCGAGCGGGTGCTAGTAATAGCAAATCGGCTTTGTAGTAAGCAATCAGCCGTCCGAAGCCCGCTGACAACTGGCTGGTGATCAGGTTTTGTAATGCCCCTTTGAGCGCGATTTCTTTGGGTAGTGTGTTCTTCAGCACGTCTAATTGCCGGGCTAGCGTCGCGGCGATGCTAAACAAATAACCCAGGTGAG
>JAZKGK010000249.1:0-12394 GCA_040385915.1 Bacteroidota bacterium | reverse complement strand
TCCACCATCCATGAAAATCTACATGGGATCTGGTATGATTTTACCGTGCATGGCTCCATAGATCCAGGCAATTATTTTTACGAATCCTGCCCGGTTCATATTTCCGATCCCTATGCCCGCGTTTCTGATGATTCGTTTGGCAAGTGCCGGGTATGGCACAAAACCAAACCGGCCACTCCGCTCAAAAATGGTATTCCCCACCTGGAAGATGTGATTGCCTACGAAGTACACGTGCAGGATTTTACTGACCAACTTCCCCTGCCTGACAACCTGAAAGGAACAATTCCGGCCATGGTAATGCCGGGATTACGCAATGCGAAAGGGGAGAAGGTTGGCTTTGATTATTTGGTCGATCTGGGCATCAATGTAGTGCATCTAATGCCAGTGCAGGAGTTTATGCATTATCCTGACGAAGCGTGGCAGGCCGCTTTCGCGCACGATGCCTATATGAAAGAACAGGGAATACACCTGGAAAACTACGACTGGGGCTACCGCACCACCCACGCTTTTGCCATTGAAAGCCGCTACCGGCAAAAAGATGCCGCTCTTGGCTTGGATGCCTCGGGTATGCAACGAGAGCAGTTTCGCGATTTGGTTCAGGCTTTTCATGACAAAGGCATAGCAGTAATCGTCGATATGGTCTTCAATCATACCGCCGAAAATATGGACGGGCGAGACGCTATCTTTCATTTCAAGGCGTTGGATACGCAGTATTATTACCGCACCAACAACCTGAAAATGGTGGGAGAATATGGTAATGAAACCAGGTCAGAAGACCGCCCTATGGTGCAACGCTGGATTATTGACCAGTGCCTGCACTTCATCAACGAATTTGGGGTAGATGGTTTTCGCATCGATTTAGCTAGCCAGACTGACGCAAAAACTTTATTTGCACTCAAAAAAGCGATTAGTATAGGGAAGGAAGCGCGCCCTCCGATTCTATACGGAGAACCCTGGATAGCTGGCGGAGGTAATTCTTATTGGAGCCGTTCGGAACTGCGGTGGAACAAGGCAAATGCACCCATTACCTATTTTCAGGATGACAGCCGCCATGCTTTCAAGGGGCCGATTACTAACCCGCATAACAAAGCTACTGATCGAGGGTACTCGGGGGGCAATTATTCCCTTCGGGCGCAAGTGAAACGGGCCTTAAGCGCAACATTTCCCGAAGATAAAACGCCTGCCAGTCGTATCAATTACCTCGACATTCACGACAATTGGGCTTTGGCCGATCAATTTGCGACCCAGGGCTGGGATGGGCATTTGGGTGTAGATGAGCAGCCTTTCAAGATAGCGGCTGTGTTATTGTACACGTCCCTTGGTCCTATTGTAACCCACGGTGGCACGGAAATCATGCGTAGCAAAGGGCTGGCTCCCTTGCAGGAAATGGTGAAAATAATAGGTTCGGCTCCGCAAAACGGCCAGGCGTTGGCTGTAGGTAAGCTTTATTTTCACGGCAAGCGCGATACGTATAACCTGAGAAAGGCTAATCAGTTTGTGTGGGAAAATGTGGGCAAATCGACAAAAGATGCAGGTAGTTACTGCGATTATGCGGCTATGTTAGCTTACTGGCGTGGCCTGAACCGATTTCGGATGAGCCAATACGGCCAGGTTTTTCGGCAAGCCCAAGCCGTTCCTGCGGGTTACTTTCAGTGGCTAGAACCCGCGAATGAATATCAATTGGGATATCTGGTCGATAATAAAGTGCTGGTGTTGCTCAATACAGAAGCCACAGCCAATACCTTCGAAGGTGTTAAGTTACCCAGAGGCAACTGGCAGTTGATAGGCAATATCCTAGAAATAAACCTGGATGGCGTAAACGATACAGATTCAACTTTGGCTGGTGCGCAAACCTATTCCCTAAAGCTACCTGCCACCAGCGTAAAGATTTGGGTAAAAGTTTAATTGCGCTTTACAGGGGCAAATAAGCAACTTCCAGCTTTTATAAACTAGTGGTGCCACGACTCTAGCCATTAAGGTTATAGTCGTGGCACCACTTTAACAACTATTATCCTACCTGCTCTTCCATTTGCCCGTCAATATCTTCGGGATGCACTTCCAGGTTGGGCAGAGAAAGCGTGAAGGTGGTGCCCTCGCCTATGGTCGACTCTATTTTAATTTCTCCCTGCAATTTTTCCACCACCTGTTTTACAATATAAAGCCCTAGTCCTGAGCCATAAGAATCGGAAGAAGCGCGGAAAAACATATCAAATACTTTATCCAGGTAAGCCGCCTCTATGCCTTTTCCGTTGTCGGAATAAACAATTAAAGCGCGTTGCTCATTGCAGTGAATATCAAATTGCACATACCCATTGTCGATGTGCGTGCGCTGATATTTCACTGAGTTAGAAAGTAAATTTTGCAGCACCGTGCTGATCCGAAGTATATCCGAAAAGAAAGGCGCTTCCACCTGAATGTTCATTCGCAGCGAAACCCGGTCCGCATTGTCCATATACCGAAGATTTTCCGCGCAATCTTTAATGATTTTGTCGAAATCAATCGGTTCAATGCTAAGTACTTGTCGGCTATTGCGCGAAAAGTTGGTCATATCTGCAATAAACGTGTCGAGTTTATTCACGCTTTTGTCAATCAGGCTCAGGTAAAGGTTTTGTTGCACCTCATCTTTTTCCGTCCGTAGAAGGTTAGTTAAGCCAAGCAAAGATCGGAGGGGAGCCCGCAGATCGTGAGACGAACGATAGACGAAACTGTCGAGTTCAAAGTTGATGCGGCGCATGTCGTCTTCTGCTTTCTTGCGGTCGGTAATGTCTTGTGAAAAAACCGCTATTCCTGTTATCTCATTGTTTTCGTTGCGAATAGGATTAAAGGCGATTTCAAAATACGTTCGGTACAGAGCCGCATGTCCATATTCTTCAACCAGCGAAAAAGTTTCTCCTGACAAAGCCCGTTTAGCCGACACTAGGAAGTTTTCCCAATCCAGTGGAGCCTTCTGGGCCTCAATCAGACTCATACCCAGTTTAATATCAGTCCCGTACATTTTTTTCATGTTGATAGCATGACGCGAGTTGAAAGCCGAATACCGATAATCGACATCCAATGCAAAAATGGCATGTTGGGTACTTTCTATAATTGCCGTGAGTTTGGCGTGGTTTTGTTTGATGGTTTCCTCGGTGCGTTTCCGCTCCGTAATATCCTGTGCAAAGCAAATAAGGCGGTTGGTATCGCTGGAGAACAGGAAATTCTCAAAATGCCATACCTGTTCATTGGTAAAGCCAGAGGTCTCGAAAGTAATGAGTTGTTCACTGGCAATGGCCATCAATTCAGGGGTGATTTGCGGATGCAAGGCATAAATGCTTTTGCCAGCCGACTCATTTTCCTGGTGTTGCAGTGTTTTCAGCCCCGCTCCCCACGATTCCCTGATAACGCCATCGCTGGTAATGCGGTAGAGGATAACCGGCATATTGTCCAGAATCACTTTCAACAACCGACTTTGGTGTTTGATGTCTTTCTGGGCCTGTTTGGCTTGAGTAATGTCACGGATAAGCGCCAGTAAGCCGATGGCATTGCCCAACTCATCGTACCACAATTGGGTCGTAATGTCCACATAAATGCGTTGGCCATTTTTCAAAATGTGACTCATTTCCGTACGGCTCTGTCCCGTTTGGTACAGGCTTTCCAGGGCAGAATCCTTATGGTTATCATTGAGCCAATGAAAAGTATAGGCTTCTCTTAGCTTTTTGCCCAGTATGGCTTTCTCTTTCCAACCATATTGGAGTTCAGCACCTTCGTTCCAGTAGGTAATTCGATATTCGTTGTCCAGGCCTATTACTGCATCGTGTACATTGGCCAATATGCCCGCGTGAAAGCGTAGTTTTTCTTCTGCCTGCTTGCGTTCGGTTACATTCTTAGCGATAAAAGAAATGCCACTTACCTTGCCATTGGTTTTTACAATAGGGTTAACAGAGATTTCAGTACGCACATTCTCTTTGCCGAGGGCCAAGGATTGATGAATCTCTTTGACAAAACGCTCACCACCAAAGCCGCGCGAATATATGTCGACCCAAAATGGCTTCTCTTCCTGAGGGAAATAGTCTGCTAGGGCCAGCCCAGTGGCTAAGTTAACGCCGGTAATTGAATGGAAATATTTTTGGAAAGTACTATTCCAGGTAAGCACTTGACCCGCTTCGTTGATAGACCAAATTGAGTCAGTTGTGTTTTCAATAACCGCCAGCAGGTTCGTTTCTGATTCCCGCAAAGTCGCTTCCGTTTCCTGGGTTGTCGTCATCAAGTAATTGATACACAGCCAGAAGGTGGCAATACAGACAAAGAAATTAATGAGAAAGGGAGACGCTTCCTTGGTAAGAAAACTGGGCGCTACCAATAAGGAATAATCCGTTAATTCCAGGGTTATTAAACAAACTACCGGAACACTGGCGTGAAGAATAAAGCTTAGCCTGTCTTTAGCAGAAAATAGGACAAAAATACCGCAGTAAATAGGCAGATAAAGCAGGTTATTGCCCGAATGTCTGCCCTGTGTAGAAGAAACGACAAATACTGCCAAGCAAGTAATCATTACCAATGATGACTTGCTCCAATTGTTTTTTCCTGTCCAATTGAGCCAAGTTGCCAGCGCATAGAAGGGAACAAAGGAAAGGTTCAGATAACCCAGGCTAGGCCTCCCAATGATAAAATTGAAAAGGCTAAATACTAAGGTTGCTCCAAAAGCCACACAACTGAGCTGATGGGTAAGCGCTGATCTTTTATAGGAACTAATATCAGTGTGCTGATTAAAATCAGGGTTAATAACGGTTTGCCAAAACCTCGAAAGCATCGTGAAATATATCTGTATTGAAATGAACGAATGGTTTTTGTATTTGTTCAGCCAGGAGCAAAAGCATGTCGTCTACATAAGTTAGTCTTATTATTGACAGCAACTGAGTTGTGCTAATAGATCTCTATTAGTATTTATAGGGATTGCTGAGCTTTGACTGGTTGAAATAAATACATAAAAGGTTGTAATTTAAGCAAACTTTGGCAACTAACTTAAGATTAATCCAATAAGATAGTAGACTCTGTGCATTTGGTTCGCCTTGTTTTTGAAAATTCTATGCTGACTTGCTGGATGGGGAGCAACGTTCGGAGGCAATAAATTATGTGATGCCAGCTAAATTGCCAGCCGGTTCGGTTTGCATTTATCCTAATAATTCCTGAGTGCTGTTTTTGATCAAAAAAAATATTTTTGGTGGTTTCAGTCGTTCATAGCTGGTTTTTTTTGGAAAAATAGTATTAGAAAATATCAGAATGTATTGGATTTTGCCCTGATATGCCCTTGATAAATAACTGTTTTTGCCCTATTCTGTGAATGTATATAGTGCTAAAAATCAATGGTTTGTGTTGGATTGATAGTAAAATTGTATAAGTTTATGATAAGATAGTGGTGGATTTCATGCGCTGAAGATAGGTATATTTGATAATATTATACCACAGACCTAAGGTATTTGAAAAAATAGGTCAACTACTCATCTTCAACAAACTATGAAAAGATTTTTACTATCACCCATATGGCAGAACTGCGTCCCAACCTTGCGGGCAGTTTTAACCAGAAATAGCTTCCATTCATACCAGAATAGTGAGGCGCTATTAGCTCAGTCATCTCCCATCAATCATTCATTTCTTCCCATAGTGCCATTCTCTGGCCAGGAAAATTTCCATAAACAATCTTCTTTACAACCCAATTTTTCGTCTTTTTCTCTTTTTCTAGTCATTTAGGTAGGGTAAGCCAGCTTATCAGTGCCTATGCTTAGGCATTATCTGGTTAAGATTCATCTGTTGAACCATTTCCGTTCATGCCCTGCGGATACATTCGTATGTCTTCTTGCAGCAGAACGAAAAGAGAAGGTTTGTGGCAACAGTGAAAGGTATTTTAACTCCGAACACTTTTTAATTCATCATAACTATAAACCAATGCTTAATCAAATGAAAAAACTCATCCACTATCAAGCTAAGAATGGCCTACTAGCTAGAAAGGCTTGGCTACTAAGTTTCTCCTTGTGCATTACCATGCTTGCAGCCCAGGCACAAACTTTCCAGAATCCGGTCAGGGAAGGGGCTGCCGATCCATTTATCACCTACTATAATGGATTTTACTATATGACCTATACCACTATTGACCACCTGGAGATTGTAAAAGCCAGCAGCTTGGCCGATATGCGTCATGCCCAGCCCACTTGGGTATTTACCAGTGGAGGCGACAATGGAAAAAATATTTGGGCGCCTGAATTACACCG
The DNA here is from genome assembly GCA_040385915.1 of Bacteroidota bacterium. GTDB lineage: Bacteria > Bacteroidota > Bacteroidia > Cytophagales > ES-bin-26 > ES-bin-26. The sequence goes on along the minus strand of JAZKGK010000249.1, from coordinate 6,149 downwards.
GATCAATGGCCCCAATGGCTTCCGATGGTACCTGTATTATACCGCTGGAGCCCATAATTGCTGTGAGAATCAGCGTATGCACGTACTGGAATCGGTAGTAGATGATCCGATGGGGCCTTATGAGTATAAAGCCCAACTTTATTTCTCTATGCCCAATAAAGATGTATATGCCATCGATGGTTCCATTTTTCAAAGGCCGAATGGTTCGCTGTATTATCTCTATACCACTGAACATACGGCTAGTTTGCGCATTGCTTCCATGAGTAATCCCTGGACGATGAGCAGCGAGGGTGTTGAAATAGCAAGGCCCAAGTACGATTGGGAGACCATGTCAGGTTTTACTAATGAAGGACCGATAGCACTACAGCGCAATGGACGCATCTTTATTACCTATTCGGGCAATCAGTGTGGTTCTCCTGATTATGCCATAGGGTTGCTTACTGCCGATGAAAACAGTAATCTGCTAGATGCACGCTCTTGGAATAAATCTCCAGACGCAATATTTAAGAAAGCACCGGAAAAAAATGTGTATGGAACAGGCCACCATGGCGTTTTTAGGTCAGCCTGCGGAGAAGATTGGCTTGTATACCATGCCGTTTCCAATTTTCGTGGTGCCTGTGATGGTAGCAGAAGTGCCCGTGCGCAAAAAATTACCTGGAATGCAGATGGAACACCCAATTTTGGCGTTCCTGAGGCTACAGGCGTTGATCTTCCTTTGCCCTCTGGTGATAGCAGAGCCGGTGGTAGCTGCGTAGCTGAAGCGAAAGCTCCTTTTCCTGGACCTAATCCTGCGGCCATTCCTGGTGTAGTAGAAGCAGAGAACTTTGACAAGGGGCCAGAAGGCATTTCTTACCACGATACCACTCCAGCCAACCTGATTGGGCCTTTCCGCAGCAATACCGGGGTCGATACCGAGCCTTGTACCGAGGGCGGCAACAACCTGGCTTTCTCCGACAATGGCGAATGGCTGGAATATACCGTCAATGTAGCTACTGCTGGTGTCTATACGATGGATGCGCGTGTAGCTTCGCCCGTTACTACTGGCCGTTTCCACATCGAAATGGACGGAACGAATGTCACTGGCGCATTAGTCGCGCCCAACACCGGTGGCTGGCAGACTTGGCAGAATGTGAGTAAAATCGTGAATCTGACTGCTGGTAAGCACATTATGCGCTTTGTGATCGATGCCAAGGAGTTTAATATCAATAAATTTACCTTCACTGCTCCAGGCATTCCTCCCGTGCAAACGCCTTATGCTTTGGTGATTGCCTTGCCAGGCACAGTCGAAGCCGAGAACTTTGACAACGGCGGCGAAGGCGTGGCTTACCACGATACCGAAGAAGCTAACCTGGGTGGTATACAACGCCCCACAGGGCCTGACGTGTTCACTTGCGTTAGTTCAGAAGGCTCCAATGCGTTGGGTTGGATCAACAATGGGGAGTGGATTGAGTACATGGTGAATGCCGATTCGGCGGGTAGTTATACCATTAATGCGCGCATTGCTTCAGTATTTAACACGGGTGTTTTCCACTTGGAATGGGATGGCGTAAATATCAGTGGGGCAATTGCGGTGCCTAACACGGGTGACTGGCAAGCCTGGCAGAGTGTGACCAAGACGGTAACCTTGACCGCTGGTCCACACATTTTGCGCGTATTTTTTGATGCCGGTAATTTCAACCTCAACAAAATTACCTTCGGTAGCACTGGTGGCGGTACTGATCCCTTTCCTTCCGGTGGGGTGTATCGTTTGGTTAACCGTCAATCGGGCAAGGTGTTGGATGTGAATGAATGCTCGTTGAATAATGGGATGAAGGTACAACAGTGGCCTTGGTTAGGTGGCAATTGCCAACGGTGGAAACTCACCGCGACCGATAATGGCTACTACAAATTGACAGCTCAACACTCTGGCCAAGCCCTGGAAATCGGTGCTGCTCTGCAGAATCCTGGCGCTAAAGCCAACCAGTGGCCCAGCAACGACTGTACTTGTCAGCAGTGGAAAATTGAGCGAACCGATGGTGGTTTCTACAAACTAACGGCTCGTCATTCCACGCAAGTGCTGGAAGTAGGCAATGCCTTGATGAGCGATGGCGCACAAGTGAACCAATTCCCTTGGAACTCGGCTGCCTGTCAGCAATGGGCCATTGAACCAGTGCCAGCTTTTGCCCGTCAAGGCGTAGAAGAAGTAGCCCAGGAAATGAGCCTTCAATTAGAAGTATTCCCCAACCCCGCCGAAAATGTTCTGCACATTCGTCACCATTTCGATAAAGCTACGCCAGTGAGCATTCAATTGTTGGATGTACTGGCCAAGCCAATTATTGGTCGCAACGAAACGGCTCCGGCGGGTGTCTATGAAACCGAATTGGATATCCATTCGGCCAAGTCTGGCATATATATTCTGAAGGTGCAAATGGGCAAATTCCTTGTGACCAGAAAAGTGATTATTAACAATTAACCCGGCGTGGAACGCAATTAACAATTAACAATTAACAATTAACAATTAACAATTAACAATTAACAATTAACAAGGATCCCTGTTAATTGTTAATTGTTAATTGTTAATTGAAAAGCTTCTTTTTCAATTACTTAAATCAATTTTTTTTACCTTAACCATTTTTATGCAAACCAAAAAAAATATACTATCCTCGCTCTTTGCTATGTTATTTCTGACGGGAGTTGCCTGGGCACAACCTTCGATTCAGATTACGACACCCTCGCAGGTGGCCACCAGTACTTATGTACGCGTAGAGGGCACCGCCAGTGGGGTGACCAAACCGATGTGGTATGAAGTATTCCAGGGCACAACCGCTGGAAAGATGACCGACTTTGGTGCCTTCAAACAAGGCGCGAACTGGTTTTTTATTGCCCGTAAATTGTCGGGTGGAGCTAACGTAGTAAAAGTATACGGAGCCAATGCGGCCAATCAAATCAGTTCCAGTACCATTACCCTTACCATTGACAATGCCTGGTTCAAAAACGACCTCGCCTTGCGTCCGCGGCCTAATCCGGCGGAACTCTGGTGGGGTGGTTTGGGGAACAATATCCAGCTTCAGCAAAATCCTGACCAGTGGAACATGGTCAAGAAATACGCCGATGGGTATTTCCTTCATGCCTCTGCCTGGGGCACGGAAAACAATGGTCTGATGCAGAGCTTAATCCAACAAACCTCGCCTTATGGCACTAAGTACGTGGCCGAACTAGGCGGCGGAACGGGCACAGATGCAGGCTGGCCACAGTGGCAGCACATTGCCTGGGGCGCGGGTGACGATGGCTGGATTATCAATCGCTACAACAGCAATGGGCTTATTCTCTCAGAAGCTACCCACGATTTCCAACCCAACTGGCAGCCATTTGCTGAGGCTTTTCCTTCTTTCAACGAAGCACAGTGCGTAGACAAGATGACTAACCAATGGATGGAATATTTTGCCAAAGACAATGTTGTGTTCCCTCACATGAAGCGTGCCTTGACGCAAAGCCCGGTGTGGTGGCGCTGGCGCAATTTCCCTTCCCTCAATCCTAGTACTGAAGTAGATGACTTCGTGGCCAATGGTCGCCAATACCGCTTCGATATGTCTACAGTGATGGAAAATATGACGGCAAAGAGCAATGCCATCAACCAGCAGTGGGCTTTCTACTCTGACTTTCCCTATTACACGATGGTGTGGGGCGAGGATGCTAGCACGACCAATGGAAACACCGGTACCCTAGGCTGGACCGCCCGTGAAAAACAACGCAACTATGAGTTGTTTTTGCACGCCAACAAAGCCCAACATACCGCTGTTCTCAACGAAGATCCAGGAGGAGCGCTGATGGACAGCAATCCTGCTGAATGGAATCGCCAGTTTTCGGATCGCAGCATGAAAAGCTTTTACTTACAGCAACGCGAAGGCCATCGCCCAGGTCGTTTCGTATTTGAAAGCTGGTACTACGGAGGCACACCTGCCCGTGCATTTCCTACGGTAGTTACGCCTGAAAGCGACCCGAACTCTTATACTGGAATTGCCAAGATGGGTATCAAGTACCTGAAAGGCATCAAGGATGAGAACGGCACGCTAGAAACGCTTCGGTTGACAAAAATTACCAGCGGCAATACTACCACCTTCTCTCTGACCAATACCGGGGACTTTGTCTGTATGCCAGCTTTGGCTTCCATCGAAATTGGAGATGCTCGCTTTGTTACTACCCAGTGGTTCGATGCCAGCAATGCTGACATTTCTGATGCTGTTAAAAGTGCCGAAGGCTGGGTCTACACACCTTTATTGCAACCTAATGCTACCGTGTCTATCCGTTGTGTTGTGAGTGGTACTGCCTCTATCGGCACCTACAAACAGATCACGCTCGAAGCCTTCTGGAATCCGCAAGATCCTACGGGTATCATACGGGATCGGCAGATTGTGTGGATTGGCACAGGTGCCGTCCGTTCTCCTTATGCAGGTGTAATTCCGATTCCTGGCGTAGTAGAAGCAGAAAACTTTGATAATGGGAACGAAGGCGAGTCTTACCACGATACCACTCCGACCAACCTGATCGGGCCACTTCGTAGTAATACGGCAGTAGATACCGAGCCTTGCGCTGAAGGCGGCGATAACTTAGCTTTCTCTGACAATGGCGAATGGCTGGAATATACCGTGAAGGTGGCGACTACAGGAGCGTATACCTTCGATGCCCGCGTGGCTTCGCCGTTTGCTACTGGAAGTTTCCACATCGAAATGGATGGTGCCAATGTCACTGGCGCTGTAGCTGTACCAAATACTACCGGCTGGCAGACCTGGCAGACCGTAAGCAAAACGGTGAATCTGACTGCTGGTCAGCATATCATGCGCTTTGTGGTCGACGCCAAGGAATTCAACACCAACAAGTTTACATTCACTTCCCAAATTGTTAACCCAACGCAAACGCCTTTCCCTGGCCCTACTGCCGCCGCTATTCCTGGCACGGTAGAAGCCGAGAACTTTGACAATGGCGGCGAAAGCATCGCTTATCACGATACCGAAGAAGCCAACCATGGTGGGGTTGGGTCACGCTTAGGTCCTGATGTGTTTACTTGTGTTAGCTCGGAAGGCACCAATGCCCTGGGCTGGATTAACAACGGCGAATGGATGGAATACACGGTGAATGCCGCTTCGGCGGGTAGTTATACCATCAATGCACGGGTGGCTTCGGTATTCGCTACCGGTGTTTTCCACCTGGAGTGGGATGGCAACAACGTAAGTGGCGCTATTGCTGTACCCAACACAGGCGACTGGCAGACCTGGCAGAGTGTGACCAAGACGGTAACCTTAACCGCAGGTCAACACGTCTTGCGCGTAGTTGCCGATGCCGGTAATTTCAACCTCAATAAAATTACCTTCTCGACTGGTGTCATTCTTCCTCCCTTCAGCGGCGTGTATCGGTTGGTTAACCGTCAATCGGGCAAGGTGTTGGATGTGAATGAATGCGCTTTGACTAATGGGATGAAAGTACAACAGTGGACTTGGTTGGGTGGCAATTGCCAACGTTGGAAAATCACGGCTACCGACAATGGGTATTACAAACTGACGGCGCAACACTCTACTCAAGCCCTGGAAATCGGCTCTGCCTTGACTACCAACAGTGCCAAAGCCAATCAGTGGCCGAGCAACGATTGTTTCTGCCAACAGTGGAAAATTGAGCCAACCGATGGTGGTTTCTACAAACTGACCGCTCGTCATTCCACGCAAGTGCTGGAAGTGGGCAATGCCTTGATGAGCGATGGCGCACAAGTGAACCAATTCCCTTGGAACATGGCTGCCTGTCAGCAGTGGGCCATTGAACCGGTGGCTGCTTTTGCTCGCCAAGGCGTGGAAGAAGTGACTGCAACTGCTTCCTTGAAACTGTCTCCCAATCCAGCCAATGATTTCGTGGATGTGACCTGGGAAGGAAGCGAAGGGAAAGAAGCGGTCTTAGCCGTGATGAACATGCAAGGCCAGAAGGTATGTACTCAAGCCGTTAAAGGAAGTGCTCACACACTGAGCACCAGCCAATGGAGCAATGGCGTTTACCTGATCTTGCTTCAGTCTAAGCAAGGGGTAACCAAAGCGAAATTGGTTGTTAACCATTAAGCAGTTAACAATTAACAGTTAACAATTAACAATTAACAATTAACAATTAACAATTAACAATTAACAATTAAC
>JAZKGK010000248.1:0-27454 GCA_040385915.1 Bacteroidota bacterium | reverse complement strand
CAACACACTGCCCTAATTAGAGGCAATCCAGTCAGGACCTTTCAGGAAAGGTTGTAGTATTAACCAAGCGTTTGTCTGCTACTGCACCGTTAAATTTCCTCCTTTTCCAAGCCGACTGGTTCGCTGGTACGTTGGAAAGGGAGGCTATAGGGAGGATTTTTCGGCTTATATCGGGCTATACCAACTATCTTCTAGTGTTTTTGGGTGATGCCCAACCTAACCTGATACAAGACAGTTGTGAACATTTCTAAACTGACTGGTTTGGTCAGAAACGCCACTCGCCCCGTTGTGGCCAAGGCTCGTTCTTTAATAAAAGGATTAGAGTTGCCAGTAACGTAAATAACAGGCACATCAGAAAACTTCCTTATTTCGTCCATCGTCTGGACGCCATCAAGGTCACCCAGCAGTAAAATATCCATCAGTATCATATCTGGCTCCAAGGTTTTCACTGCTTCTATCGCATCCACACCTGACTCCACACAGCCTACTACATTGTAACCAATTTGCTCCATACATTTTTGGTGCACAAATGCCAAAATTGTATCGTCTTCTACGATTAGAATATTTTTCATGGATTTATGAATGTTAATGAATGTTAATATAAAGATGTTGTTTTTCGATGTAATAATCAAGCTAACAGCCGCAAATAGCCTCTTTATATTCCTTTTCTAAGTTAAGAAGTCAGAAATGATAACAAACATCATACTAAGAAATAAAAACCAGTGCATAACTCGACAAAAGTTATAAGACGCGCACGTTATCAAATTTTTAGCAAATAGTTACAGAATGATTATGGTAATAATATTTTATAATAATTAGTTAATATTTATACACTTCCTTTTAAAGGTTTATTAATGAATTTTACCAGCAACAATTTCATTCCCTTTACTCACTCAAACCTTAATTTCTACGTTATGCAGTATTCAAAATTCAGGCATGCAGTTGTAGCCTTATCGCTCCTGGGACTCCTCATGGCGGGATGCCAAAAAATGACCGATGTAAAACCAGAAGTTGCTTCAACTGAATCCGGTGCAAGAATAGCAGCCATGGCCGTTTCTGCCTCCGAAGGATTCGAAGTGGGGGCAACGAGCCCCAAAACGGCTTATGATGTTTCCCCTACCGGATCGAGCAGTGGAGACAACGTGACTTTGCAAAGCAAGCTATGGAATTTGTACGATGCGCTTATCGGTAACTTAAGCGGAGATAAAAAAGCGGGTGCCTGGTCTGCCCGAATCCGCAATACAGGTAAAATCACCATGCTGTTTGATGTCACTATGGGCATTAGCACAGTAACGATTAAACATGCCACGTATGGTACCGATGCCGCCAGCCAGTGGGGCTTATGGTATTCTACCAATGGCGGTAGTTCATGGACGCAATCTGGTGCCAACGTTACCACCACCTCGACGCTGCAAACCAGCACGTTTACCATCAACGCAACCAATACCGTCCGTCTGGAAATTCGCAAAGTTTCCGGCTCCACCAACCGAATCAACATTGACGACATCCTGATCAATGACAACGCCGGAACTGGCGGTGGTGGCACTGTACTGACGGGCAAAAAATTCCTTTTCGATGCCAGCCACTTAGAAAATCCAGGTAGTGCCGATTGGCAGATTGATGCTGATGGCACCGAAAATGTACCGATGTATACTGGAGGAACAACAGTAGAATTGCTGGCACAGCGCTTCCCAACGCCCTCTTATACCGGCATTACTGCCAGTACCCTGGAGACTTACTGGAAAGGTGCGATGTCAGCCTGGGCTGTAGAATTGGTGAAAAAAGGAGAGTTGGTAGAAACATTACCCAAAGGCACTGCCCTTACCTATGGCAATGCTGGTAATGTTCAAGATCTGAGCAATTATGACGTATACGTAGTGATTGAACCCAACCGTTTATTTACTTCAGCCGAAAAAACGGCCATTATGACCTTTGTTTCCAACGGTGGAGGCTTAATGATGGTGGCTGACCATACCGCAGCGACTACTGCCGGAACGGACGCTAATGGCTATAATCCTTCCGATAGAGACGGTGACGGATTTGACTCTCCTCGCGTGTTGAATGATTTGATGACCAACAATGGCATCAATAACAATAAGCCTTTCGGATTCAATGTAGATTACGTAGACTTTAGCGATAAACCTTCTTCTAAAGTCTATACCGGAACAAATGTAAATGCCCAGATCGTATTAAATGGTGCTGCTGGTTCGGCATCAAAACTGGCATTTTATGCTGGCACATCGGCTACTTTATTCCCAGCCAACAACGCCACTGTACAAGGTTTATTCTGGCGTACAAGTAGCACCGTAGGCAGCAACAATGGCGTAATGGCCTTGCTTTCTACATATGGTACCGGAAGAGTAGTATTCGTTGGAGATAGCTCACCGTCCGATGATGGAACGGGTGATCCGAATGATAATTTGTTTAATGGCTGGTCTGGCGATGCTCCGTCTGGATTTACGTCCCATCCCGCACTGCATATCAACGCCTCTTTGTGGTTGGCTAAAGCGCAATAAATAATTGAAGCTGATAGCTGTCAGCCTTAATCTGTCAGCTATCAGCATATTAACTAATCAGTATCGCATCGGCGAACCGATCTACTTACCTACATCTCTTCCGTATAATTCAGGTCTTTCGAGAAAGTCTCTTTTATGCCTCTAAGGGCGAAGAAAGCCACCAACAGACTCAATACAGCCACCAGAATGCCCGCTCCGATAATGCCTAAGCTTTCGTACTGCTTCAGCCAGGTAAATAAAAAGGTAAGCGGCACCACCGCACCACGCACGAAATTGGGTACCGTGGTTGTAACAGTAGCGCGGATATTGGTACCAAACTGTTCGGTAGCAATTGTCATAAAAATAACCCAGTAACCAACCGTGATTCCTAGGGTAAAGCAAGCGGTATAAAACACCGTTAAACTGACTTGGTTCAACAGGAAATACGCTGTGATAGCTAAAGCATTCAGGAATAAGTACAGGTAAACCACCTTAATCCGGCTTTTGAGAAACTGGCTCAATGTGCCGCTAATGATGTCGCCCAGCACGATACCTGCATAACAACATGCCACGGCAGCCCCGGCATTCACCTTTTCCTGCACGCCTAACACGATGCCAAATTCTGGCGAAAAAGTAATCAGGATACCGACGACAAACCATAGCGGAATGCCAATCAGAATGCAGCGCATGTATTTGCCAAACCGTTCTGCATTTGTAAACAGGGCAAAGAAATTGCCACGGCTGGCGCTGGTTTCCTTGGCTTTTCCAAACATACCTGACTCAGCCACGCCGATCCGTAACAGCAACAGGGAAAGCCCTAAACCGCCACCAATGAAAAATGAAGTTCGCCAATCGAACAGTTTGGCGATAAAAAATGCTACTACGGCCCCACAAATGCCTACTGCCGCCACAATGGTAGTTGCGTAGCCTCGGGTTTCTTTCGGCATTATTTCCGCTACCAGCGTAATACCAGCACCTAGCTCACCCGCCAAGCCAACCCCCGCAATAAAGCGCCACAGGGCATAACTTTCTACGGTATGAACAAAGCCATTGGCAATATTGGCCACGGAGTAGATAAATATCGAACCAAACAAGACCGACAAGCGTCCTTTTTTATCGCCCAATATTCCCCATAAAATCCCTCCCACCAGTAGGCCAAACATCTGGATATTTAATAAAAAAAGCCCCTGCTCGGTTACTGCCTGGTCATTTAAGCCCAGCGATTTCAGGCTTGGCACCCGAACAATACTGAACAGAAGCAGGTCGTAAATATCTACGAAGTAGCCTAGGGAAGCGACAATTACCGCCGCATTGAGGATATTGGTTTTCGGTTTTGTTTGTATAGTATTCATTTTAAAATAGATATGCGGCTAAGTAGGTTAGCAGATGTGCAGATTAGTAAATACAACACCTCTCATTGTTAATGGTTAATGGTTAATTGTTAATTGCTCATTGACTCAGCCTCTTGGCAGTGGGCTTACGTCTTGGCCGCAGAACTCGCCTTTGATGGCTTTGAAGTGAGCGGCCATGGCAATCATGGCGGCATTGTCGGTACAATACTCAAACTGGGGAATATACACTTGCCAGCCTTCGCGCTCCCCCAGTTCCTGCAACATACGCCGCAAGCCCGAATTGGCCGATACGCCACCCGCAATGGCAATTTCACTGATCCGGGTTTGGCGGGCAGCTTTGCGCAATTTATTCAACAAAATACGGATTAACGTATACTGGATACTGGCGCAAATGTCGGGAAGATTATTTTTTACAAAATCTGGGTCTTGCTTCTGGCGGTCGCGTAGAAAGTAGAGAAAGGCCGTTTTGATACCGCTGAACGAGTAATTCAAGCCGGGCATTTCCACATCGGGAAAAGCAAAAGCGAGCGGATTGCCCGACTGCGCGTACTTATCGATGAGCGGGCCGCCAGGGTAAGGCAAGCCCAGTAGCTTAGCGGTTTTGTCGAAGGCCTCCCCTACTGCATCGTCCTGGGTTTGTCCGATAATTTCCATGTCGAGGTAATCTTTTACCCATACAATCTGGGTATGGCCGCCGCTCACAGTCAGGCAGATAAAAGGAAACTTCGGACAAGGGTCATCAATAAAATGCGCCAATACGTGCGCCTGCATGTGGTTAACATCGATCAGGGGAATATCGAGCGCCATGGCAAAAGCTTTGGCAAAAGAAGTACCCACCAACAAAGCGCCTAACAGACCGGGACCGCGCGTAAAAGCCACTGCTTGCAGTTCCTTTTTGTCTATCTTTGCGTCCGCAAGTGCCTGGGCTACCACGGGAATAATATTTTGCTGGTGCGCTCTGGAAGCCAATTCGGGCACGACTCCACCGTATTTTTGGTGAATGGCCTGCGTAGCGACTACATTGGAACATATTTTGCCTTCACTGATAACCGCCGCGGAGGTTTCATCGCATGAAGATTCGATAGCAAGAATAATCAAGGAAATTCGTTTTGGGTTTTAATGGATTGCTGAAAAAGCATTCATCGGCAGCGACCGCCCTAATGTTAACACCTTCGTCATTTATCAATTGCCTATCTGGCAGGTAAGCAATAATTTACGTAGTTTACGGCCAATAGCTGGATTACTTCTTAGCAAAGAATGCAAGTTATTAAAAAGATAGCAATCCGGGCGATACTTTACCCGCTCATCCTATTACTGCTATTGGCAGGAGGGTTGGTTATTGCCTTGCAACTCCCTTGGGTACAGACCAAAGCGGTACAATACGCCACCAGACAATTATCAAAACAGCTCAACTTCCCGGTTCGGGTAAAAGGGGTGCGCATCAAATGGTTTGACACCATTACCCTGGATAGCGTTCGCATTGATGACCGTGCCGCCCAGCCGATGATTGAAGTGAACAAACTAGATGTTGATTTTGAATTAGCCTCGCTACTCGACACCGCCAACATCCAAGTAGATGAAGCCACTTTGCACGACGCCAAAGTTCGCTTGGTTGTAGATAAAAACACGGGCAGCCTCAACATAGATGATTTCATTTCGGCCATCAATGAGCTAACTGCCTCCAGAGATACAACGAAAACGACTAGAAAACCGGGGCCAGATCAGGCATTTTCCATCAAAAGCGTTACCCTACAAAACACTACCTTCAGCTATTCCGACGACCGAGAACCCAGCCTTCGCCAAGCAGGCAAACCGTCCGTCTTCGATTATTATCACTTCACCCTCGACAGCCTTGACATTGAAGCAGACCGTTTCAAGGTGGTGGCCGACACCATCGAGGTTGGCGTGAATAAACTGCAATGCGTGAACCGGGTCACTGGCTTACGCATTCACCAGTTGGCCACCTTCTTCCGATACACCAAACGTGCTATGTCGTTTGACGATCTGTTTGCCCGCGTCAATCAATCTACCCTCCGCAATCATTTCGTTTTCAACTATCCAAACGGCACCCGGGATTTTGGTGATTTCAACAACAATATCAAGATGGAGGCACACTTAGACAGCACCATCCTCTATTCACACGATTTGGCTCTGTTTGCTCCTGAGCTGTATCAATTCAAGGAAAAATGGCGTATCAGTGGTAATTTCAAAGGTAAAGTAAACAGTTTCAAGATAAAGAATATGGACTTTTATTTTGGTCATTCCAGCCACTTAAAAGGAAATATTGGATTCGACGGCTTGCCGAATGTAAAGGAAACCTTTACCAACCTTGACCTGCAAAAGTCGGTGTTGCACCCCCAGGATGTAAAACAGTATGTAGATGCCGAATCTTATCAGACCATAGAAAAATTTGGGAAGGTAGACCTGCGGGGTAAGTTCGTCGGCTTCTCGCGCGATTTTGTGGCCAACGGTACTTTCGAGACGGCTTTGGGCAGGCTGGTAAGCGATATTAACCTGAAAGTAAGCAAGGAAAAAGGAAAAAGCACCTACGAAGGCAAGCTGACGACCACCAATTTCGAGCTAGGAAAGCTGGTTGACATTCCCGAAACGATTCAGAAAATTGATATGTCAGGGCGCATCAAAGGCCGGGGGCTTACCCTGGAAGATGCTGTATTGACGCTCGATGCCAAAGCCAGCCGCTTGGGCCTATATGGCTACGATTACCGGAATATTGTGGTGGATGGCGATTTGCAAAAAGGGCTTTTTGACGGACAGGTATCCATACGGGACGAGAATCTGGTTTTTGATTTAGCCGGAGAGGTAGATCTGAAAAATGAGCCTCAGTATGTAAACGTCGCTGGCCGTTTAAAAAAAGCCAACCTGAAAGCCCTAAAGCTAAGCAAAGAAGAATTGAGCTTGGAAACCGACTTAAACGTGGCTTTTGAAGGCCTGAAAGCAGATGATATCGTTGGAGAAGCACATTTCAAGAATGCCACCATCATGTATAACAACCGTTCGCTTATACTGGACTCGCTTTCTTTGCTGTCGTCTAAGAGCGATTCTGGCCGCATTTTTAGTTTACAATCCGATTTGTTGTCAGTAGATGCCCAAGGCAAATTTGAGTTTTCGCAAGCCAGTGCTGATATACAAAAGCTTTTAACAGAATATAAATTGCATTTCACTAATGGCCAGCAAGAGCAAATAGCCTACTATAACCAGAAGCGAAAAAACAATGCAGGCAACCACCGCAAATACCACATCGACTATCAATTCCAGTTCAAGAACATCAATCCGGTTGTTGCGCTATTTGATCCTGCCCTGTATGTATCGCGCAATACGAGGCTAGAAGGCCGGTTTACCAACGGAGCTACCTCTATTTTCTCTTTTAACAGCCAGGTAGATACTTTATTATACAAAAATTACCAATTCTATTCTTCTACTATAGATGTTTCTACGTCTAAGCTGGCTGACAGTGCCAATGTGCTGGCTTCGGTATTTATCTCTTCTGACAAACAAAAGCTGGGCGGATTTGCTCCTACCGAAAAAATTGGAATAGAAGGCGTGTGGAATCAAGATCACATCAGCTTTACGGGCAACATCCGGCAGTCGGCCAGTACCAACCGAGCCAATGTAAAAGGCGATTTGCGATTCATTCCCGATGGTTTGCTGGTGAAATTCCAACCCTCACACTTCGTCATATTAGACAATGACTGGCACATTGCTAAAGACAATAGCATCAAAGTAATGGGGCAGGAAATCACTTTCAACAACCTAAGCGTGGGCAACCATGGACAAGTGATTGCTTTGAATGGAGGCTTTTCAGCCAACCCTACAGTAGCCGCCGAATTGCAAGTGCAGGACTTTAACCTGGCTACTCTGGCTCCCTTGATTAGCAGAGATGTCAAAGGTATGCTTAATGGCTTTATCAACCTGCGTAATGTATATGATACTATTAACATCGACAGCCAACTCTCGCTGGAAGAACTGGTTATTGATAAATTTCTAATTGGAAATGTAGCTGGTGGTACCGAATGGGACGAATCCGAGCGCCGGATTAAGGCCAATTACAATGTTGAACGGATGGGGAAGGAAATAATGAATTTGCATGGCACTTACGATCCCAATACGCCCGACAATTCGCTGGATCTGGTTGCTGACTTGACCCAGGCTGATCTAGAAATACTTGAACCCTTCGTTACAGATTTCATCTCCAATATTAGTGGCAATGCCAGTGGCAAAGTAAAGATTGGAGGCAAATTATCGTCGCCTTTGCTGAAAGGAGAGCTTACGCTGAAGAAAGGGCGGCTGAAATACAATTACCTCAATACGTTCTTCCGTTTTGAAGATAAAATATTCTTTACCGAGAATGAAATCGGAACCAAGCATATGCGTTTGCTCGACGACGAAGGCAATGGTGCCATATTGCAGGGCGGCGTGTACCACGATGGTTTTCAGTCTTTTGTTCTGGATCTTAACGCCAGGCTAGACAATTTTAAGATACTGAATACCGATGAAAAAAGTGGGGAGATGTACTACGGAACCGCTTTTGCCACTGGAAGGGCTAACCTGTTCGGCCCGATCAATAATCTGACGATCAAAGCCTCAGTTAAAAGTAATCGAGGAACGAAAATTTTCATTCCGCTCGACCGCAGTGAAACGGTTGAACAGAAAGATTACATTCATTTTGTGAGCCGCGCTCAAAAGAAAGATACTACTCAAAAGAAAGCGATTAAGAAAATCAACCTATCTGGCGTCAAACTGGACTTCAACTTTGAGCTTACACCCGAAGCGTATTGCGAAATCATTTTTGATAAACAAACGGGGGACATCATCAAAGCCAACGGCAGTGGAAAAATTGCCATGCAGATTGATACCCATGGCGAATTCACCATGATGGGGAACTACGAAATTGCATTTGGAACATACAATTTTACCTTCCTGAATGTCATCAATAAGCAGTTTACGATCAAACCCAACAGCCGGATTATGTGGACGGGCGACCCATATAGTGCCATTCTGGATATTAAGGCGGCTTATGTGCAACTGGCTTCTTTGTTTCCCATTCTAGATCAAAATTCTAAGGATCTCAATCGCCCCGAGTATCATCGCCGATATCCTTCCAGTGTATTGCTCAACTTATCTGGAAACCTGCGTACGCCTCAGATTGACCTTGGGATTGAACTCAACGATTATCCTAAAACCAGCCCTTTCACCCAAAATGTTATAGCTTTCCAAGCACGGATTCAAAGCGACAGCCAGGAAATGAGCCGGCAGGCTTTCAGTCTGATGGTGCTACGGCAATTGACGCCTATTGGCTCTTTCGAAGGAGCCAACTCTGCTATTGGTAGCAACGTGAGTGAATTACTTTCCAACCAGTTTAGTTACTGGATTTCACAGGTAGACCAAAATCTGCAAGTAGATTTCAATATCAATGGACTGGATCAAGCCGCGATCAATAATCTACAGTTAAAGCTTTCCTATGCCTTTCTGAATGGCCGCATACGGGTAACCCGCAATGGAGGATTTAACAATAATACAGGCAATACGAACAATACCAGCAGTGTATTGGGCGAATGGACAATTGAGTACTGGATTACGCCCGACGGCAAATTCCGGATGAAAGCGTACAACCGCAATAATCAGAATTCCCTGACAGCCAACAACTCCAACACCTCGGCTATTTCCACCGGCTTTAGTCTCTTACATACCCAGAGCTTCAATAGTTTCGGGGAATTAATACACCCCAAGAAGAAAAGGAAAGCATTAGATATGTCAGAGCCGGAAGAAGACGAGCCCGAAAGTACGCCCCCCGTGGACACACAAAAACCCCAGCCTATGACCCTACCTCCGGCTACCTCCAAAGCTGGCAATCCTCCCAGCCGTACCTCCGACGACCGGAAGAAATAAGTTGAAATGAACGAGCTTATAAATACAACTGCACCATCTGTTGCCAATAGCAAGCCTGGTGGGCTCGTCCTTCCCAAACGTGCAGGGCATTAGGCACATTTTTATCCCATAAAGAGGCGCTTAGTTGCCAGTTACTTCCCACAAAAGGATCTCCGTCGCCAGCGGCAAGCACAATTTGCATCTGGCGCAACTGTTGGAGTGTAGCATCGTCTTGCAGGTTAGGCACGTAGTGGTTGGGCGTATGAAAATAGATATCCTCATCGTAATACCCATCGAAAAGGCCGCGGAATTCGGCCACTGGCGAAGAAAGATCGTACCGCCCACTCAATCCAACCACCTTCCCGAAAAGGTGCGGATGCCGTAGCGCAATATTGACCGCGTGGTAAGCGCCCAAACTGCACCCATGCGCAATCAAAAATGAATTAGGGTTTTTATGTTGGGTTAATGGGATTACTTCCTTAATAATGTACTGCTCGTATTGGCGATGTCGGTTGAGCCGTTCGCGGGGATGTCGGGAAGTATCATACAGACTTTCGGCATCTACACTATCTACGCAGTAGAGTTGCAGCCAGCCATTTTCTAACGCATGCTGGATGGCGCCAACCATGCCAAAATTCTCGTAGTCATAAAATCGTCCGCGACGGGTGGGGAAAACCAATACTCTGGCTCCCGCATGGCCGAAGATCAGTAACTCCATTTTACGGTTTAGATGGGGGCTAAACCATTGATTATATTCCCTATACATCAGCAGCTTGTTTTAATAGAGCCAAACTACGGCTTTCTTTCAATATCCTGATTACGCCGATTTCAAGAAATTATTAAGCTTTACAAACGCTAAATATCTCCCTTTTTAACCCTTTATTAGGAAAATGGATGCTGGATGAATGAATAGAAAACCGTTTGATTATTTTACTTTATTATCCCAGAACTGTTGATGGAGTGATTGAAAATACGGGTATTTGCTTGGATAAGTACTTTTTGCCAAACCTGGTATCCTTCGGGGCTAAGATGCAAGCCATCAGGGGCAAACAACTCTTTCCGTGGAAGACCGTTGGCACTTAACATGGGCGAATATACGTCTAGGTAATGGTTATGCGGTAGTTGCGTTAGCTCCTTAGCGATGAGATCGTTGGTAAATCGGATACGATCAATCATATACCAGCGGGCAGGGCTAGGCTTAATGGAAATAAAAGTAAAGGGTATGGAAGGAAAATGCAAACGAAGCTTTTCCAACAGGGTACAAAAAAACAAATATACTTCTTCGGGATGCCGTTCATTGCCCAAATCATTGTCTCCTGCGTAAAATATGAGGGCACTGGGTTGGGCGGGCACCACGATCCGTTCAAAGTACCAGGCACAGGCAGACAAGGTAGAGCCTCCAAAGCCTAAGTTCAGGGTAGTAATGTCAGGAAAGTCCTGGGCGAGCGTATCCCACAGGCGAATGGAGGAACTGCCGTAAAACACGACCTTAGGTGGAACTGTTAATGCCGATTTTACTTTTCTTTCCAGACTTTTTACTTCCTCTTCGTACCAAAACATGGGCAATTGGAATGGTGAAAGGGCAATATACGATACAATCGTGTATTTGGATATACGTTTGGCAAATTCCGTGATTACCACCGCAACACATCTGCCCTACTATAGCAAATGTGCTGCAGTGGGCTGGCTTATTTACTTTCTTTCAGCACCATGTCAATCGTTATTGCACCCGACAAAATGGCTAATTTATTTTCTTTATTTGAATAATTAGCATCAATATTTACATTGTATTTGTCAGCCGAGGTAAATATTTCTTTCATGGCGCCGGCCCATTTTTTAGTGATCGAACCTATCTGAGCTTCATTGGCATCCTTTATTACAAAATTCCAGGCTTTCCAGTCACCAGATATTTCAGCAATCATCATGTCAGAGGCATTAAACACCTTGAAGGTCGGTTTAAAAAATTTGAACTTTTGTTTGATTATGCCTGCTGTATTTCCTTGTGCATCCTGAATTACAATTTCAGATCGAAAGAAAGTCCATCCACGGGAGATAGAAGCTTCTAATTCATCATTCGTATTTTTGATCTCCAGCAAAAAAGGGAGCATGGCTTTATTCAGCAACAGCCTCAATACCTTCTGTCCTATCGAAAGTTTTTGCTTAATAGAGCCCATGCTTTCCCCTTTATCATTATAAATCTGATAACAGTTTTCAAACTGAAAGAAGTTAACTTTTTCGTCAATAAAATAACTGTTTGTGTCAAAGAAATTGGAATTCATGTGCTTGTCTTTTGCTTCCCTAGTCGTCTGGCTTTTCGGTGTCGCCCCGTTTTAAAGTGGTCTCTGGTCTCCACAATTGTCTTTAACTGTTAACTAAGTTTAGCAAAACTATTGCCCTTAGCTACTCAGTAATTAAAACTCAAATGCTACGGGTACTACGCAGCGGGTGTCAATAGGCAAACCATCTTTATGCCCAGGTATCCAAGGGGTAGAGATTTTAAGCACTCGAATGGCTTCTTCGTCGCAACCGCCGCCAATGCCTTGGTCAATAACAAAGTCCTTTAGCGCTCCCGTACTATCGACCAGAAAGCTTACGTATACCGTGCCTGTCATGCGAGCCTTGCGTGCTTGTTTAGGGTAGCGCAAGTGTTTCTTCAAATGCTGATTCAATCCTTCCATACCAAATCGATATTGGGGAATGAGTTCAGCCACAGCTAGTTCTTGCTGCTGAATAACGGATTGCGCAGGCATCGAATAGGCGTAAAAGAGACTGATAAGGGAAATAAATACAAATCGGAACACTGTAGGTGAGTAGATGAGTTTATGAGTGAAGAGTTTATGAGTACTTAAGACTTGAAAATTCACAAGGCAAGATAGTTATTTTTCTCTAGCCTGCTTCTGCAAATAGCTGTATTGAAGCAATTAGAGCGAGCAACTGAATGATTCAACACAGAATTTTGTTAGCTTGCCAACAGATTGCCGAAGAGCGATAAAGAGAGCGATAAACTTATACGACGCATCATTGCAAGCAACATTAGCCTACCAGAGCGAAACTTATACTCTTATGCAAACCGTCTATTCAGTCATTTGCCCTAGTGTTGGTTGTTGTCAGTTGCTTGACCGAGGGCCGGTGTCCGCATGAACTAAAAAATATATATTTGCACACCAAACCCTTCTACATATCTTTGAGAAGGGTTTTTTATTTTCAAAAACCAATGAACCACGTCGATGATTTTCTTACCCGGCTTCAACAATACAACCAATCGGCCTGCCGGGCGATGCCTTCCAAACAACAGGCACAACAATTTACTGACGATTTAATTAACTTTTTATTCCCCGTTTGCAGCGGACAGGATTTTTCGCTGGTGCAGTCTACCACGGTATGGCAGCAATTGCAGTTCCGTTTTGACGATCTGCTCCTCCCTTTACAAAAACAACTACCCGCCTCGCTTGAGGTACTGACCGAAACATTTTTCGGAGGCCTGCCAGATATTTACCAACAACTATTAAGAGATGCGGAGGCCATATTGCTGTTCGACCCGGCAGCTAATTCGCTGGAAGAAATCATTGTAGCCTATCCGGGCTTTTATAGCATTATGGTGTACCGAATATCGCACCAACTGTATCAATTAAAAATCCCGATACTGCCGCGCCTGATTTCCGAATACGCGCACGGACGCACCGGCATCGATATTCACCCTGGCGCACAAATTGGCGAGTCGTTCTTCATTGACCACGGCACGGGCATTGTCATTGGCGAAACCTGCATCATTGGCAACGGAGTAAAAATTTACCAGGGCGTTACTTTGGGAGCTCTTAGCGTTGAAAAAAAGATGGCGAATACCAAACGGCACCCAACCATTGAAGACAATGTGACGATTTACGCGGGCAGCACCGTATTGGGAGGCGCTACTATTATTGGTCACGATACCATCATTGGTGGCAACGTGTGGCTTACCGAAAGCGTGCTTCCCTATTCAGTGGTGTATCATAAAAGTGAAGTGCGTGTACGCGATGCCAACCCGTTTACACAGCCCATAGATTTTATTATTTAGCGCTTAGCCGTTAGTGATCAGGCATTAGTTGTTAGCAAATAGAGTAAACTATTCAAAAGCATTTATTTACATTAATTCGTGATTAAAAACTCCCTTTTATGAAATTTGACAATATTCTGCAAACCATTGGCAACACTCCGCACGTGCGGATTAATCACTTGTTCCCGTCGCATATTACTGTGTATAAAAAGCTGGAGCGCGCCAATCCAGGTGGTAGCATC
The DNA here is from genome assembly GCA_040385915.1 of Bacteroidota bacterium. GTDB lineage: Bacteria > Bacteroidota > Bacteroidia > Cytophagales > ES-bin-26 > ES-bin-26. Next base: position 13,446 of record JAZKGK010000248.1, on the reverse strand, counting down.
AAAGACCGTATAGCGCTTGCCATGATTGAAGATGCCGAACGCAAAGGCATTTTGCACAAAGACAGCGTAATTGTAGAACCCACGTCTGGCAATACGGGCATTGGCCTGGCTATGGTGGCGGCGGTGAAAGGCTACAAGCTAGTGCTGGTCATGCCCGAATCGATGTCGGTAGAACGGCGGCGGCTCATGGCAGCTTATGGCGCTACGTTTGAATTGACTCCGCGCGAGAAGGGAATGAAGGGCGCCATAGAGAAAGCGATGCAGCTAGTGAATGAAGACGCCAACGCCTGGATGCCTGCCCAGTTTGACAATGAAGCGAATATTGAAATCCACCGCAGCACCACTGCCCAAGAAATTCTGGCCGACTTCCCTGACGGATTCGATTACCTGATTACTGGCGTAGGTACGGGTGGACACATTACGGGAGTAGCAGAAATATTGAAGAAGAAATTTCCTAACCTGAAAGTTTTTGCCGTAGAACCCGCCGCTTCGCCAGTTATTAGCGGTGGTGCGCCTTCGCCTCACCCTATTCAAGGCATTGGTGCTGGCTTTATCCCGAAAAATCTCCATACGGCTTTACTGGACGGCGTAATTCAGGTAACCAAGGAAGAAGCCTACGAATATACCATTCGTGCAGCCAAAGAAGAAGGCATTTTCGTTGGTGTATCGTCAGGTGCTTCGTTGGCCGCAGTAGCCAAAAAAATCCCCGAAATGGCCGATGGCAGCCGTGTACTCACCTTCTGCTACGACACCGGCGAACGCTACTTGTCAGTAGAAGGCTTGTTTTAAGTCTAATATATTAGATGGATAGATAGAACGTCATTGCGAGAATTCGATTTTTTCAAAATACATATTTAGTTTGGTCGTGCTTAGCTCCGTAGCGTAGGGTTTAAACCCTACGCTACGGAGCTTCGTGCCTCACAATAACACTATCCTGATTCTTTTACGGCCTCTATCGTAACCCTATATTTCAGCAATCCTGCCTTCCACCCCCTAGTTTCCCCTCCTCCATTCCGAACCATTTCCCCCAGAGATTGCTTTCACTATCAATAGCCCTGTTTATTGTTTATTGTTTATTGTTTATTGTTTATTGTTAATTGAAAAAGCTTTTTGGTAAAAAACCTCCTGCTGACCCCGATCAGCCTGTAGTAACTTTAAAAGAACGACTGGAAGCTTTCGGAAACCTGCCCCGGTTTTTCCGATTGATTTGGAACACCAGTCCGTGGATGACTGCCTTCAACATGGTGTTGCGTATCTGCCGTGCCGCCCTGCCTTTGACGATTCTGTACGTGGGCAAACTGATTATTGACGAAGTCATGAGAATGGGCGCTCATCCGATATCCCAATCAGGTTCGCACGAGTATCTGTGGCAACTAGTGGCAGCGGAGTTTGGCCTAGCTATTTTATCTGACGGATTGAGCCGCGCCATCAGCCTGCTCGATAGCCTCTTGGGCGATTTGTTTGCCAATAATACCTCCATCCAGATTATGGAGCATGCCGCCACGCTCGACCTCGACCAATTCGAAGATTCTACTTTCTATGATAAATTGGAACGCGCCCGCCAGCAAACTATTGGACGAACGGTATTGCTTTCGCAGGTGCTGGGACAGGCACAAGACACCATCACGATGGGTTTTCTGGCGACTGGTCTGGTGGTATTTAACCCCTGGCTTATCTTGCTCTTGCTGGTCGCCGTGGTGCCAGCCTTTCTGGGTGAGTCGTATTTTAATGACAAAAGCTATTCGCTGGTACGCGGCTGGACTCCCGAACGACGAGAACTGGATTACCTCCGCTACCTGGGTGCTAGCGATGAAACTGCCAAAGAAGTCAAAATATTCGGCTTGTCAGGCTTTCTGACAGATCGATTCCGGGAACTAGCCCAAAAGTTTTACACCGCCAACAGCCTCCTTTCTACGAAGCGGGCCATTTGGGGAACCTTGTTTGCCAGTTTGGGTAGTGCCGGGTACTACGGAGCGTATGTGTACATTATTGCCCGAACGGTAACCGGCAGCTTAACTATCGGCGACCTCACTTTCCTGGCGGGGTCTTTCCGTCAGTTGAGGGGCTTGATGGAAGGCATTCTGTTGCGGTTCTCCAGCGTATCGCAGGGAGCCATTTATTTGCGCGATCTGTTTGACTTTTTCGAGATAAAGCCCCGTATTACCGTGTCGTCCAAGCCACGGCCTTTTCCTCAGCCCATCCGCGAAGGCTTTACTTTTGAAGATGTCGGTTTCAAATACAACAATTCCGAAAAATGGGCTAACCGACACCTTTCTTTCACCCTACAAGCGGGCGAAAAACTGGCTTTGGTAGGTGAAAACGGTGCCGGAAAAACCACCTTGGTTAAGCTATTGGCCCGGTTATACGACCCTACCGAGGGGCGGATACTATTAGACGGCCACGACCTGCGCGAATACGACCTGCTGGAATTGCGTCGGGAGATTGGCGTAATTTTCCAGGATTACCTGCGTTTCCAAATGACCATTGCCCAAAACATCGCCATCGGCAAGATTGACGAAAAAGACAACCGTCCCCTTATTGTGGCCTCTGCCCAGCAAAGCCTGGCCGACTCAGTCGCCGATAAATTACCCGAAGGCTACGACCAGATGCTAGGCCGGAAGTTTAACAAAGGCACCGAGCTATCGGGTGGAGAATGGCAGAAGATAGCACTGGCACGGGCTTACATGCGCGATGCCCAGGTACTGATTCTGGACGAACCGACCGCTGCCCTGGATGCCCGCGCCGAATACGGCGTTTTTCAACGCTTTGCTGAACTCACCCAAGGCAAATCTGCCGTATTAATTTCCCATCGCTTCTCCACCGTCCGCATGGCCGACCGGATTCTGGTGCTGGACAAAGGCGAACTATTCGAAATAGGGAGCCACGAAGAACTGCTGGAAAAAGACGGCCGCTATGCCGAACTGTTCCACTTGCAGGCGGCTGGGTATCGGTAGAAATCATTACCTTCACGTGTATAATCTATTGTTCATGGCACAACCACTCATTAAAGACCAAACCCTTTCCTACCCGGAATTCCAGGCATTGGAAACAGATAACCCAGAGAAACGATATGAGTTCTACGACGGCAAGGTGTGGGAAATGGAGGCGACTACTATCCGGCACAATTTCATCGTCCGCAATACAATGATGGCATTGGATACTTTTTATCGTCCAAGTGGCTGCCGCGCCATTACTGAGAATGTGCGATTTGCCTTTGAGGAAAACAAATATGGCTTCTACCCGGATGTGATGGTAGTTTGCAATTTCAATCCCCGCGACTCGACAGTAACCAATCCTTTGATTATAGTGGAAGTGCTTTCCGAAGCAACCAGTAGCAACGATCTGGGGAGTAAATTGGATGCCTACCAGCGTTGTCCCTCTCTGAAAGCCTATATTATTGTAGAACAGAAACAATGCTGGGTTAGGGTGTACGAAAAACCGGGTGATTTCTGGCAAATGCATTCTATCCTCAACGCAATGGGGGAAATGATTGTATTAGAAAGCCTGGGGCTGACCCTTTCGCTAGAAGTGATCTACCAGGATATTGAATTTGATGAGCCTTCCAGCCTTTAAAAGGACAACCTGAACCGTAGAGACATTGCAATGCAACGTCTTCACCGCAACCAACGCCTTTACTGCAATGCCTACCAGAAAGTCTTTACTGTAGCGCCTCCGTAATGCATAAAAGACGTTGCATTGCAACGTCTCTGCTAACTTTCCTGCCGTTTATCCTCCTTTGGTAGCATTCGTACAAATTTTCCCGCGCTTTTCATAATTCTGTGTTTTCAATCAAAATTCGTTTTAGTTTTGAGAGATTGGGCTTTTCGTATACCTTCCATAATTTAGGTGTTAGCAGTTAGTTGTTAGGAATTAGGTTTTTCTTTAATCTTTAACAGGTAACTTCATATTCTGCATGGAAATTTTGAAGAAATCAGTAACACTACATTTGTTCGATAATGTATACTTTGAAAAAATAATTGCTAATCACTAATTGCTAACAACTAATTTTATTCTAACCCAATCCATTTAACCTTATGAGAAAAGTCTTTTTGATTGCTCTTCTGTTGCTGAATGTCGGCCAAAGTTCTTGGGCGCAACAGAATGGAACGCCATCGGGTGGTATGCCCAACCGTATTCAATACACGGAATATGACTTGCCCAATGGCCTGAAAGTAATTCTGCATCAGGATAATTCTACGCCCATTGTTGCCGTCTCGGTGATGTACCACGTAGGTTCTAAAAACGAAAAGCCTGATCGCACTGGTTTTGCCCACTTTTTTGAGCATTTGCTTTTTGAAGGCTCTGAATATATGAAGCGAGGTGATTTCGATAAATTGAATAAAAATGCGGGCGGAACCAACAACGCCAACACCTCTAACGACCGGACTTTTTACTACCAGATATTCCCCTCCAACCAACTGGAATTAGGCTTGTGGATGGAGTCAGAACGGCTATTGCACGCCAAGATTGACCAGAAGGGCGTGGATACCCAACGGGAAGTAGTGAAGGAAGAAAAAAGACAACGGATAGATAATCAGCCTTATGGGTCGATATTATCCGAAACGCTTAAACGGGCTTATACAACCCATCCGTACCAATGGGCTACCATCGGCTCAATGGATCACCTGAATGCCGCCACCTTGGGTGAGTTCGTCCAGTTTTACAAAGATTTCTACGTGCCCAACAATGCCATCTTGTCCATTGCCGGAGATATTAAAATAGAAGATGCCAAAAAACTGATAGCCAAGTACTTTTCTGACATTCCTAAAGGGACGAAAGCCATTTACCGCCCCACGGTGACCGAGCCCGAACAAACGGCTGAAGTACGCGACGTGGTGTATGACAACGTTACTTTGCCAGCGGTGATTCAAGCTTACCACATTCCAGCCCAAGGCACTGCTGACTATTATGCGCTGAACCTACTCACGACTTTATTGTCAGGCGGAGAAAGTTCGCGGTTTAGCAAAGAGATTAAGGATAAGCAACAGAAAGTGGTGGCCGTAGGTGCCTTCCCTTTTGCTCTCGAAGATCCAGGCTTGTTTCTGGCGTTTGGTATTGCCAATATGGGCGTGAAACCGGAAGATGTAGAGGCTGCGATGGATGTAGAAGTGGCCAAAGTACAGGAGCAACTCATTAGTGAGCAAGAATTTCAGAAGTTGAAAAACCAGATCGAGAACGAATTTGTCAATCAGAACTCAACGGTGGCAGGTATTGCCGAAAGTCTGGCCAACTACGAAATGTACTTTGGCGATGCCAACCTAATCAATACTGAATTGGAGCGCTATAATAAAGTAACGCGGGAAGACATTCAAAAGGTTGCCAAAAAATACCTGACCAAACAAAACCGTGTAGTGCTGTATTATCTCCCCAAATCAGCCGAGCCCAAGGAAGAGGAAAAGGTAGAAAACAAAGAGCCAGAACCTGTGATAGACCCTGCTCCAGCCCCGGTAGAACAACCAGCCAATAGTAAGAAAAAGAAGAAGAAATGATGGACTGATGTGTTTGTTTGCTCATGTGCTGATTTCAAAACCCCAACTTAGCTACTTTATGAAAAAAATATTCATTCCCCTCTTTTCACTGGCCTTACTGCTAAACAGCCTGGCCGTTTTTGCCCAAGCCGGTAGCACCGCGCTTGATCGTTCCAAAATTCCTGGGGCTGGCCCAGCTCCGGTCATTCGCGTGGGTAAGTACGAATCATTTACCTTGGCCAATGGCATGAAAGTATTTGTCGTAACCAACCGAAAACTGCCTCGCGTAGCCTTCAACCTCGTGCTGGATTATGATCCGATCCTGGAAAAAGCGTATGCGGGCTACGTAGATATTGCCGGACAAATGCTGCGCTCGGGTACAACTACGCGCACCAAAGAACAACTGGACGAAGACATTGACTTCATCGGCGCTAGCCTGAACACTTCGGCTACGGGCATTTCTGGCGCTTCTTTGAAAAAACACCAGCCCAAACTGCTCGAATTGATGGCCGATGTGTTATTGAATCCCAGCTTCCCCGCCACCGAACTAGACCGAATCAAGAAGGAAACCAAATCGAATATTGCTTCCGAAAAGGATGATCCCAACTCAGTAGCCAGCGTGGTGAGCAATATCGTTTTGTATGGCAAAAACCATCCTTACGGCGAACCTACCACGGAAGAAACGGTGGAAAAAGCAGATCTGTCCAAGATAAAATCCTTTTACAGTACGTATTATAAACCCAACATTGCTTATCTGGCCATTGTGGGAGATATTACCGTGGCGGAAGCTAAAACTGCCGTAGAGAAGTATTTCGGAAAATGGAAAACGGGTGTAGTGCCCAAAGCCACCTATACGCTAGCACCCAAACCAGCCAAAACAAGAGTTGCCCTAGCCGATCGCTCCAATTCGGTACAATCGGTTATTCGCATTACACATACCATCGATTTGAAACCTAATTCGCCCGATGTTATTCAGGCGCGCGTGGCCAACGATATTCTTGGTGGACAGGGTGGCCGGCTTTTTAACAACCTGCGCGAAAAACGGGGACTTACTTACGGCGCTTATTCCTCTATTTCGCCCGATAAATGGGCGGGCAAATTCACTGCCAGCGCCAGCGTACGCAATGCCGTTACCGATAGTGCCGTGGTTGAATTCTTCAATGAATTGAGAAAACTACGGAGCGAAAAAGTAACTGAGGCTGAATTGAAGCAGGCCAAAGCCAGTATTACCGGCTCATTCGTCCGTTCGCTGGAAAGCCCACAGACCATTGCTAGCTTCGCTATTAACACCGCTCGTTATGGCTTGCCGGCTGATTATTATGCCAACTACCTGAAAAACGTGGCGGCAGTAAATGCAGATAACGTCCTGGCAGTAGCCAAAAAATACGTTCAGCCCGAAAATGCTTATATCGCTGTCGTGGGCAATGGCGAAGAAATAGCCGAAAAACTGAAGCCTTTCGGCGAAATTGACTATTACGACCTGACCGGCAATAAAGTAGATAAAGCGGCAAAAAAGGAAATTCCTGCTGGCTTAACGGCTGACAAGGTCATTGAAAACTACCTAAAAGCGATTGGTGGCAAAGATAATCTGCTCAAGATTAAAGATGTGACCATGAACATGAACGCTAGCATCCAGGGTCAGCAACTGAAAGCGGTACAGCAGCAGAAAGCACCCAACAAATATCGCCTGGCCATTGAAATGCAAGGAGCAGAAGCTTTCAGTTTGACTTCCAACGGCACCAAAGCGGCTATGGCTCAGATGGGTAATAAACAGGAAATACAGGGCAAGGCCTTGGAAACAACCAATCTACAAAATACGCTTTTCCCCGAATTATACTATACCCAATTGGGTGTAAAAAGTACTTTGGATGGCGTAGAGAATCTGGATGGAACAGAAGTTTATAAAGTAGAATTGGCCACTCCCAGCGGCGATAAAATCACCGCATATTTTGATTCAAAAACTGGCCTCAAAATCAAGCAGACCAGCACAGTGGATTCACCCCAGGGTCCTGTGCCTCAAAGCACCACAATGAGCGATTACCGCGAAGTGAATAGCGTGAAGTTTCCGCACAAGATTGTCAATGGGATGGGCTTACAATTAGAAGTGCAAACCGTTGAGGTCAACAAAGGCCTAAATGATGATGCGTTTGAAGTAAAGTAGGAAAATAACAAACCCGGCAGGTTTCCACAACCTACCGGGTTTAGTCAAAAGATCTGCTATGCCGTTACTGCCGTCTTAAACTCAGAAGTAAAGTGGAATTGAATGTCGGGGTTATTTTGAATGCTCATGCGCAGCACCCAGTCCGATTCGGCCAGGAATACCGGATTACCGTCCTTGTCCTGTGCAATGCTATGGGATTTGATTCGAATAAAGTCGGCCAGCTTCTTTTTGTCGGTAGAGGTTAACCAACACGCCTTCGTCAGGTTGACGGGCGCAAAACGGCACGAGGCGCTGTATTCCTGCAATAGGCGGTATTGAATTACTTCAAACTGCAAATCGCCTACCGTGCCTACGATCTTGCGGTTACCGGGCTGTTGGGTAAATAATTGCGCTACTCCTTCGTCGGTCAACTGTTGGATACCCTTCTCCAACTGCTTCGACTTCATCGGGTCGGTATTGATCAGTTCCTTGAAAATCTCCGGCGAAAAGCTGGGAATTCCCTGAAAGTAATAGTTTTCGCCTTCCGTCAGGGTATCTCCGATTTTGAAATTGCCCGTGTCGTACAAACCGATTACATCGCCTGGAAAGGCTTCCTCGATAATGCTTTTGTCCTGCGCCATGAAATTGACCGGACTGGCAAAGCGGAAATTCTTGTCCAACCGCACGTGATGAAAAAACTTATTCCGCTCGAATTTGCCAGAAATGATGCGTAAAAATGCAATCCGGTCGCGGTGGCGCGGATCCAGGTTGGCGTGAATCTTGAATACGAAGCCACTGAATTCTTTCTCACTGGCTTCAATCACTCTTTGATCCGTTGGTCTTCCACCTGGATGCGGCGCAATAGTCGTGAAAGTATCGAGCAGCTCTTTTACTCCGAAATTATTGATGGCGCTACCGAAGAAAACCGGAGCCAGGTGGCCATCCAGGTAATCCTGCTGGCGGAAAGGCTCGTACACACCTTCGATCAGCTCCACGTCTTCGCGCAGTTGGTCGGCGTATTTGCCAATTTTTTCATCCAGCAGGTCAACGTATAAATCATTAATGGCTACCACATCATTTTCTACCTTGGTCTTATTAGGGCTGAAAAAGTAGAGGCTTTTATCGTACAGATTATACACGCCTTTGAAAGTATCGCCCATGCTGATAGGCCAGCTCAGTGGCCTCACGTGGATTTGCAGCTTCTCTTCCAACTCATCCAGCAAATCAAAAGGCTGTTTACCTTCCCGATCCATCTTGTTTACAAACACAATTACCGGCGTATTACGCATCCGGCAGACTTCCATCAGCCGTTGGGTTTGTTCCTCTACCCCTTTTGCGCAATCGACTACCAAAATTACACTGTCTACCGCCGTAAGCGTACGGTAAGTGTCTTCAGCAAAGTCTTTGTGACCGGGCGTATCCAGCAAGTTTATTTTCAGTCCTTTATAATTGAATCCCATAACTGAGGTAGCCACGGAAATACCCCGTTGCCGCTCAATCTCCATAAAGTCGGAGGTAGCGCCCTTCTTAATCTTATTGGATTTAACTGCCCCGGCAGTCTGAATGGCACCGCCAAAAAGGAGGAGTTTTTCAGTGAGCGTGGTTTTGCCAGCATCGGGGTGGCTTATGATGGCGAACGTGCGTCTTTTACTAATTTCTTCGGCGTAACTCATGATCAGTAGATTTCGGGCGCAAAATTACAAAAAATAGTGGTAAGCAGTTGCGCAAATAGGTGGATCAGAAAAAGAATGGACAAAAGTAGTATTGGTCGAAAAACAGTATTTTTGTTCAAATGATTGTATAAGTTTATTTATGAAAGAAGGATTTAAAAGTATTCAAAATGCACTGAAATATATTCTCGAATTTACGCTCCTGGAAGTCAGGCACTATAACATTACCCTATTCGATATATTGGTGCTTATCCTCATTTTCAGCGTTTCACGCTTCCTGATCTGGGCCATTCAGAAATTTCTTAAAAAGCGGGTTTTCAAGGGCAGCTCAGTTGATGCAGGCCGGCAATATGCCCTTAGCCAGCTAGTTAAGTACTTCATTTACGTGATTAGTTTGCTGTTTGCTTTTCAGGCCCTTAGCATTAATATTTCGCTTTTATTGGCTGGCTCGGCAGCGCTGCTGGTGGGCGTAGGTTTGGGTTTGCAACAGACCTTCAACGACCTGGTTTCGGGGCTTATTCTGCTGTTTGAAGGGAATGTGAGCGTGGGTGATATCATTGAAATAAATAACCTGATTGGGCGGGTTACAGCCATTGGCATTCGAACATCCAAGGTGGAAACCCGCGATGCCATCACCATCATTGTGCCTAACTCTAAGTTCATCGTCGATAATGTGACCAACTGGAGCCATGCGCACATGCTAACCCGTTTCAGCGTAAAGGTACATACCTCCTACCAGTGCGATCCGGAACACGTGCGGCAGGTTTTACTCGATTGTCTGAAGCCTTACAAGGACATTGCAGCAAAACCTTCCCCCTTTGTTCGGCTCAACGATTTTGCCGAAAGCTCCCTGGACTTTGAATTGCTTTTCTGGACTACCAATATGTGGCGAATTGAGCATCTGAAAAGCGAAATCCGCTTTACCATTTACAAGGCATTTAAAGAAAATAACATTACCATTCCAATGCCTCAGCGGGAAATTCATGTGCAGGCTCGCAATGAAACGGGAGCCGACTTTTCAGTAACTAACAAGGAAGGCTAACCGTGATAGGTAATTGTTGAGGTGGTAAAAGGGTTCATTACCTTAATTAAAAAAGGAGCCGCATTTCTACGACTCCTTTTTCCCCATAATTCCAACTATTATTTACGGCTTTAGCCAGGCATCGCGCAGGGCGGTTTGTGCGGAGGTAGGAGCAGCAAGCGGGGTAATTTCCACCTTCCTGTCGCCCTCTACTAGCAGGGCTGGGGCGCTTAGCTTGGTTTTGACTTCCTTGCCATCTTCCCCTTTTCGAGCCACAACTACTTCTACCAATTTTCCGGCCGGTGTATTGTTCTTAAATTCCTCCATCACTTCACTAAAGTTTTCTGGAGTAAGGGCTTTGCCATTGAGAGAAACGAGCTCATCATTTTTCTGATAGCCCATGTGCTTCCCAAATTCATTCATCTGCGATATATTAGACACCACAATCCGCTGATTTGCATCATTGTATCCCAGGCTTATTTTACCTAAAGACGCTACTTTTTTGTTTTCACCTCCTTTGACTTCTACCCCAACCAAGGCAAGAACGGCCTTCAAAGGCAAAGGCTCATTTCCCTCTACGTACCGGGCAAAAAACTCCCGTATTTCCGGATAAGTCATTTTAGTAATCTGAGCAAACAATTCATCATCTTTAAAAGATTGCTGCTTGCCATATACTTTCGACAAATCGGCCATCAGGTTCTGAATTCCGTACTTCCCTCCCGACAACTGTCTGAGCTTAATATCCAGGCAAAGGCCAATTAAGGCTCCCTTTTGGTAAACATTGTTGTATTGGTCCTTATGCAAATCCAGGCAGTTCTTGCTCATTTCGGTGAAGGCAAGCGTATCGTTGAAATCACTCACAGCACTGTTCATTTTCTCGGTAATCACTTCCAGATACGCCGGCAAATCGATTAGTCCGTATTTGATCTGCATATGTCCAGCCGAATACTCCGTCACCCCTTCGTACAACCACAAATGTTTAGACATTTTGGGGTGGTTATAATCAAAGTCACCAATTTCTTCTGAATGTATGCTCAGAGGCGTAAGTATGTGGAAAAATTCGTGGGAAGACACGTCGCGAATGGTCTGGGCCAATTGTTCGGCAGTAGCTTCGGGCAAGCAATAAAAGGAAGAATAAGAATGCTCCAAAGCGCCCATCGCACCCGATTTGGTCGGTTTATCAAATAGATAAATAATAAAGGCGTACTTCTTGATGGGCAACGTGCCACCCAGGTATTGCATCTGAGCAGTGAGTAACTCCTCAATATTGCTCGCAATCTCTTTAGAATTAGCCACTTTGTTGGGCGAATAGACCGACACCAAGATCTCTGCACCTCCAATTCTCAGCACTGTCGTATCGGGGCGATCGTACAACATGGGCGCATCGGTCAGCTCCATGTACGACTGGGTTACATAAGTATCTTTGGTAGGGGTACTTTCGGTGGCAATCAGCGAAGTAGAGCCGTAGAAACCGGTGGGTTTGGTTACATGGATTTCGTACTTCATCTTCTTCATATCATCGAAGTAACCGAAAAAACCGTGGGTGTTAAGAGCAAATACATGGCCTGAATCAATACTGGTTCCGGCGGGTTCGAAAATGACGTTGTTCAGGTCGGTATCATACGTATCGTCGATAGCGTAGGTGATCTGATACATTTGGTCGGCATTCTTGATTTTCCAACTGTTGTCATCCAGTTTTTCTACTGGCAGCGGTTTACCATTCTTATCCAGCACCGTGAAATTGGAAGTAAAGCGGCCAAAATCATAATTAGCATAGGTGCCAGGCACTATTTTAGGTAAGTGGTAGACTATTTCGTTGGGTTGGCCTGCTGCCCGCTTGATGGCTGGGGTGAAAAGGGATACTTTCAATTTATCGTCTTTTACTTTAGTCAAATCAATAGAAAAACGATAGGCATCGCGTGGTGCTTTTACCTGGGTTTCCATTCGGCTTTCCGAATTTTTATTAGTGCGTTTCTTCTTTTGAGCCTCTACCTGACCGATTACGACCATCCACAGGAAGCACAATGCAACGATTTTTTTCATGAATTGCTACGGGTTTGTTTAGCATACAAACAACAAATTTACTACCGAAAAATGAATTACTGGTAGGCAAGTGCACCAATGTTGCTATCTTTATAGTGAGCGCACGTAAGAAACGGACTAAATATAATTGTCTGAATAGAGGAAGGATAACTTTTCTGGCCTTGAGAAAGCAATAACAGGCACCACCGCCTGGATTAAACGGCGTCTTTTAATAAAATAACCCTAGGTTTGCTTCGTTAGCTGGGCATTAAATAGATCTTCTAGGTCAGCTTCCCAGCAGCGATGCTGAATAGCTACTTCATCTAAAAATTTCGTTTTAACTTTACTTTATGAAAAGACACATTATTTGGTTCGCCGCAAGTCTGTTGATAAGCTGTTTTGTTCAAATGAACGCTATTGCCCAGCACGCCTCCCTCCCAGCAAAAGCCTCAGGGCCACGTATTACCTTTGAAGAGAAGTCCCATGACTTTGGAGATATTCAGCAGGGAGACAAAGTGAGCTATACGTTTAAGTTTACCAATACTGGCACGCAGCCCTTGGTTATTGCAAAAGTGGAAACGACCTGTGGTTGTACGGCAACCCATTGGACCAAAGACCCGATAGAACCCGGCAAGACTGGCGAACTATCCGCCACATTTAACAGCACCGGAAAAAAGAGTACCCAGCGAAAAGTAATCAAGATTTACTCCAACGCCACCAACCCAGAAGAAACCGTAACCATTGTCACCAACGTTTTAACAGCGAGCGATAAACAGTGAGCAATTTATAACTTATCGTTTATCGCTCGCTGCACGCTTTCAATACCCGAAGGTGCGATTAAGACTAGGACGAAGCGAGAATATAGGCTAGCCATCGCACATATTTCATTACCCGAAGGTGCGATTAAGACTGCACTTTCCCCGTTCCTGTACAGGTCTTACAAGGCGTATTTCAATACCCGAAGGTGCGATTAAGACGAGCAGCAATTAGTAGGAAAGATGCTGACTATCATATTTCAATACCCGAAGGTGCGATTAAGACTATCTTTAATGTACTGCGTCACCAATATTTTAAATGATTTCAATACCCGAAGGTGCGATTAAGACCTTCCAGCAGGAAGCGGTA